>DATBTN010000047.1 GCA_036559195.1 Candidatus Baltobacteraceae bacterium | reverse complement strand
TTCGTCGAAGACCAACGGCGAAGCACCGTACGTCGCGCGATCGGCATTCGCTTGTTGCAGCCATGCCGCCTGTTCGGCCGTGAGACGCGTCAACGACACGTTTCCGACCTGCGTGTTGAAGCTCGTGATGTTGAATTTTTCATGCATCGTCGCGTAGCCGGATTCAAAGATTTCGAGATAATTGCTGCCGGGCAAGAGCGACGTGACCGTGAACGAACCGTCCGCCGCAGTCGTAGCGCTCGCCGTTGGATTGGGCGGCGGTGTTGAACCCGGCACGACCTGCGGTTCGATCACGACGACGGCGCCGGCGATCGCCGCGCCCGAGTCGGCGTCGCGCACGGAGCCGCTCGCATAATATCCGGTCGGCACCGGCGTCGGCGTCGCACCCGGCAGCGGCGTGCCTACCGGAGCGGGCGTCGGCGAACTTCCGGGATTCGGCGACGGCGAACTGCCCGGCACCGGGGAGTTTTGCGGCGACGGTTGCGTGCCCGGCAGCCCCGTCGGTGCCGTGCTCGGAAGAATGGGGCCGACCGAGCCGCTGCCGCCGCCGGTCGCGACCGAAGGAAGGGCGCCTCCGCCTCCGCCTCCGCCGCTGCAGGCGGCGAGGGCTCCGAGCGCCAGCAATGCGTAGATCGTCGCTTTGAAGTTCATCTATACAATCTCTAGCAGCCGCCGCCGTTGGCGGGCGGCGGCGTTGGTAAGCCGGGCATCGGCGTCGGGAGTCCGACCGTGCCGTTGGCGGTAATACTATTGAGGGTGGCGTCGTGCGCTTTGCTCACGCAGTACAGGATGATGCCCGGATAAGCCGAGTGCGCGAAGGCCGTAATCGCGTTCGTCTGCGCGAAGATTTTGCCGAGCAGCGGCTGCAAATACTGTGGAACGCTCACGCCGGCATTCGACGTGATTTGGGTGGCGGCAATAAAGCGCGAGGCCAAGAACGACGCGCCGCCGAGATCGGTAAAGGTAACCTGGCAGCTCGAACTGGTCGTGTCGCCCGCCTTATCGACGGCCGCATCCGGACTCCAGAGCGGCGCGGTCGATGGCCCCGGGTATGGCGCGCTGTTGGTGTAGACCCCCGGAGGCGCCGTCGGGCACGGCACGGGCTGCGTACCGCCCGAAAGATTCGCATAGATATCGGCCGCGGTGTACGCCTGGGTCTGTCCTTGCACGAACGACTCCACACCCGCGTAGCGCATTCCCAACTGCGTGCGTTCGTTCACGATACCAAAGTGCGCGATGTAGAGCATCGCGAAGATGATGAAGAGCATGATCGGCATCATGAGCAGCGTTTCGAGCAGCGTCTGGCCGCGCTGACGTTCTAGTTGCACGGCATGCTCGAAGGCTGGAGCGCGCCCGCCCACGGGCGAAGATGGCCGACTCCGTACCAGTTGACGTTAACCTTCATGCCGGAGTAGTCGACGGTGTACGCGGCGCTGGGATAGGCGTTCGCCCATTGCGCCTCGACCGGCTGGTAGACTTGGTTGGTCGATGGGTTTACGGCCGTGCCGGGGTCGAACGACTCGGTCGCAATCGGCGCGACGACGCCCGCGGCGCGGCCGATGGCTTGAAACTGCCCGGTCATATGAAGCAGCGAGGCGGCGAAATACGGCACGTTGTGACACGTTACGACGTCGGCCTCGGTTGGGCTCCCGCTGCATTTCTTTCCCTGGCACTGGCCCGCGTAGGTCTGCGTGTTGACGTTGAATGCGAACGCGCAATCGAAGTTCGAGCAGTCCGATCCGATCGCTCGGATGGCCTTTTTCTCGTCGGCTTGCTGGCCGCCCTCGGTGAAGTTGTTGCCTTCTTGCAGTACCTGCAGGTTGCCCTGATAGGCGCTCACCGCTTGATCGTACTCGGTCACGAGCGTTCGATAGTTCTGGTCGCACGAGCCGCCGGGTGTGCTATCACAGCCGCCCGCTCCGTAGATGGTGTTGAGTATCGCTTGGTTCAAGTAACGGACGCGGTTTTCGTCGACGGCCGTGGCATAAAGAATCGTCGAAATCTCGTTGTAAACGTTGGCTTGAACCGAGAGCGAGGCGGTCGCGGCCGAATCCGCTGCGTTCTGCGCGCGCACGTGCCATCCCAAGATATTCACGTAGTTGCTCAAGAAGAAGAGCATCGTCAGCAGCATCAAAATCGAGAACGACCAGAACGGCAGCGTTTGGCCGCGCTGGCGCTCGAGGCGCGCTAGCACGTGGCACCCGCATCCCACGAGTAGATCGTGTTCTCATTCGTTCCGGCGGCGTACGCGTCGAGATCGGTGCCGCGAATTGCGGCGTACCCGTTGGGCCGCGAACTCGGAAAGCTTACCGACGAGTAGGTCCCGGCGTGATCGTACCACTCTTGAAAGCGCCCGTTCTTCCCGTTGCCGCTATAGTTGATCGCTTGGGCCAAATAGGCGCAATGCGCGGCCGGATAGATGCACGACGTGGTCGGATCGCAATAGTTATTGAGATTGGCGTTCACGCCGAATGCGTATTGGGGCGGTGCGTTACCCTGCGCCGTCGGCGTGTAGGGCTCGATATCCGCACCGGCAATGGTCAGCGATGCGGGCATTCCCGGCACGAACGCTAGACCCGGCATCTTTACGCTCGCCTGTCCGATGACGACTCCCGGCCGCGGCGTTGCGATCGAGATGTCGCCGGCGGCGATTCCCGGAAAGACCGATGCCGCGAGCGCCGTCGGCGCCGTAACCCCGTTGGCGGCGGCGTTGGAGGCCACGAAAGCCGCGCCGTCGGCCGAGGTTTGTCCGAAGCCGTACAAACCGATCTGCAGCGCTCCGAGCATCATCAAGAGTGCGACGGCGAGCATGATGGCGGTCTCCGGGAGCGTGTTTCCGCGTATGCGCCGGGCGTTCACGGGTTCACGTTTAAGTTGGAAAGGCCGCTGCCGGTCGCTTGCAGGACCCGTTCGAGCGCCAAGATGAGGCCGGCGAGCGCGAAGATCATCGGGATGGCCGCTACGGCGGCGACGATGGCATACTCGACGACGGCTCCGCCGTCGTCGTTGATAAAAAACCTCCGCAGATCGTTCCAACGCATGCGCGCTACCTCGTAATCACGTACGGCGTCATGACGAAGACGACGTCGGTTTCGCTGCGCTGGTAGCGCACGTCGCGGAACAGGCGGCCGATGATCGGCAATTGGCCTAAGAGCGGAATCTCGTCGACGTTGCGCTGCTCTTGATGGCGCAGCAGGCCGCCCATGATGATGCTCTCGCCCGCCTGCGTCACGAGCTCGGTCGAAAGTTTGCTTTCTTTGAGTGCCGGGATGACGAAGCCGTTGATGCTCACGCCGTCTTGAAAGTCGAGATCCGAAACCTCCGGGGCGATCTTCGTTTGAACGCTGCCGTTGCCGAGGAGGATCGGCGTGATGTCGAGTTTGACGCCAAAATCCTTATAGGAGATGCTAACCTGGCCGAGTCCCGTCGACATGGGTACCGGGATCTCGCCGCCGACGAGAAACGTGGCTTGGTTACCCGGCATCGTCACGAGATTGGGGGCCGAAAGGACGCGCGCGTGGCCTTCTTGGACGAGCAAGTCGATTTGCGGTGCGACGACGGTCGTTCGAAAAAACGGTCCGAGGCGAAACGGATTGAGCGGCGTTTTATTCTGCTCGATGATTGGAAAGCTCGGCGCTCCAAGAATGATCTGGCCGTTCGAAAGATTCCCGGCGTTAAGCTTGACGCCCAGCTGCGAGAGCCCGGTCTTGTCGATCTCCAGCACGCTGACGCGAACGTCGATCTGCGTCTCTAATTCCGTTCCGAGACGGTCGATGAGTTGCCCGGTTGCAGAGAGATAGCGGCCGGAAAGCGTGCGCACTCGATCGAGCACTTGCTGCCGCGTCGCTTCGTCGCGTACGCGGCCGCTGACGATCACGTTACCCTTGTTGTCGGGATCCACGCGAATTCCCGAAGCGCCCGGCAGTCCGGCGACCTGCGCTTGGAGGTCGCCTAAGGGATGGGCGATGAGAACCGCGTTGACGATCGTGTACTTCTCGGCTTTGGCGACTTCGGCGAAACGGCTGAGAATATCGCTGACGGCTTGAAAATGCGCGCCGTCGGAAACGGTTCCGCGAACGACGATCGTGTGCCCGAAATCTTGAACGAGCACGTCGTGCGAGTCGATCGTGCTGCGCAGCATCTGCGCGACGGCGTCTACGCCCGTCGAGGTTACCGTCAATTCGATTGCGTGCTGCGTTTGCTGCGAGGCGCTGCCGGTCCAAATGAGGACGGTGGTCGTACCCGGCGTTTTAGCGTCGATGAGGAGTTGCGAAGTCCCGATCGGCACGATCGATGCGACGCCGCGATCGCCGATCGCGACGCGCCGCAGATGGGGATACGTTAAGACGGAATTCTGACCGGTCTGCAGCGTGAGCGTCTTGACGCCGGGGTCGGCCGAGGCCGCTGCGGATCCGCCGCAGAGTACCGCGAGCGCGAACGCGAGCGAGCATAGGGAATGGCCGAGATATTTCACGAGCGGATTATGACACACGCCGCGACCGTTAATGCGTTAACGCTTCTTGACGTTAAGTTAACTTTTTTTGGAATCGCTTGCGCCGGCCGCGCAGGGCATGCAGTATTGTCCCATCGGCTCACCACCGGGCCGTTTTTTACTGGAGGCCGTTCAAATCCTAAAGCAAATCGCGCTCTTCGCCCTGGCCGGAATCGCTGCTGTAGCAACTCCGTCCGCGGCGATGGCCGAACCAACCCAACCGGTGAGCGTCGCCCCCAAAGCGACGGTCGGCATGCTTGGGTTGCATATCGAGCCGGCGACCGGTACGGATGCCGTCTCGATTGCTTGCAGCGGGCCGGCCGGCGCGCCGGTCACCGTTACGCTTTATGCGACGCTCTCGTCGGATATTCCGACGGTCGTCGTCAGCCGCCACGATTTTACGATCGACTCACACGGAATGCTGGCAACCACGATTCCGATCGCGTCGGATTTCGTTCGCGGCAGCATTCTCACCGTCCGAGTTACCTCCCTCGACACGGTCTCGCCGGCGCAAGCTTCGCTCATCGTCGGCGCGCCCAACCCGCACGTCAAGGTTCCGGTGGAACAATTGCCCCCCATCTTCACGCACTAAGGAGACTCTACAATGCTCAACACGATCAAGAATTTCATTCGCGACGACGAAGGCGCCACCATGGTTGAATACGGTCTGATCGTCGCCCTCATCGCCGTCGTCTGCATCGGCGCCGTGATCCTCATCGGCAAAAACCTCAACACGACGTTCACCACCGTTTCGAGCGACGTCTAGGACGACGCGAAAGCGCAGGAGGCCGCACGCGACAGAATGACCATGCAACAGATTCTCGAGCTCTTCGTTCTGTCCGCGTGCGGTATCGGCGCGGTAGCCGACCTGCGTTCCAAACGGATCCCCAACGTCCTGACGTTCGGTGCGGCGCTGACCGCACTCGCCCTTCAGGCATCTTTCGGCCTGCGAGCGTTCTTTATGGCGTTCGCGATTATGTCGCTGGTCGCGACGGCCGGATTCTTCGTTTTTAGTTTCAAGCTGATCGGCGGCGGCGACGTAAAACTCATCGCCGCGATCGCCGGCGCGTTCGGCTTTCCCGATGCGATACCGTTCGTGCTCTATACGATGCTTGCCGGCGGCGTGCTGTCGCTAGCCTATGCGTTGGGACGCGGCACGCTCAAAACGTCGATGCAAAATACGTTTGCGGTAGCGCACCCATTACTCTATCGCCAATTGCCCGCCGGGCTGCCCGCGACCACCGCGAAGATGCCTTACGGTTTGGCAATCTTCGTCGGCGCGGCGCTCGTCGTACTCTCGCACAGCTATGCACCTTTTCTCCGCCTCCCGCTCTAAGGACCCTCGATGAATACGCGACGCACGACGATCATTGTCGCCGTTTTGCTGGCCATCGGCACCGGTTGGCTCACGCTGACCTATCTGCGCTCGTTTCAGCAGGCCAACGCGCCGGCCAACGAGCTTCGGCGCGTGCTGGTTGCAACGCAAGATATTCCCGCGCGGTCGCCGATCACGCCGGCCATGTTTACCGTCGCGACGCGACCCATGAAACAGACCGATCCCGATGCAATCGGCGATCCCGCCCGCGTTGCCGGCAGCATCTCGCTCATTGGAATTCCCGCCGGCTCCCTGCTCACGCAATCGAAAGTGGGACACCCGATCGACGTCGGTCTCTCCGTGCGGCTCCAACCGGGCATGCGCGCGGTCTCGATCGCCGTCGATCGCGTTAAAGGCGTGAGCGGTCTGCTCGAAGCCGGCGATCGCGTCGACGTGATCGCGAGCGTGCCGAAAGAGCCCGGCGCGGGCCCGCGAGCGGTCACGATCATTCGCGGCGCGACGGTGCTCGCCGTCGGCGTAACGCTCGAAACCGCGCAAGCCACGCCCTCGCCCGACGAGCAGAACGCCGCCACGGTGACCCTCGGCGTCACGCCGTCGCAGGCCGACCTGCTAACGGTCGCCGATAACAATACGAACCTGCGTTTGGCGCTGCGATCGCCGCGCGAGAAGCTGCGATCGGAACCGGTCGAAGCGCTCAACCTCAACGGACTCGGCGAGCCGTCGATGAATGCGCCGCGACTTCAGGCGCCCGCGCTCGCCCCGCCGGTCTTGGCAGCCGCTCCCGCGCCCGCACCCGTACGCCCCGCGGATCCGCCGCCCGTTCGGCGCGCGGTCTCCGGGATCACCGTGATCGAAGGCACCGGAGTCGAACAATGAAATCCGCGGTGTTCGTTCTCATCGGCGCCAAGGGCGGCGTCGGCACGAGCACGCTCGCCTACGAATTGGCCAAGACGATGGCCCCCAAGGCGAGCGCCGCGCTCGTTGACGCCGACTTCTCGGGACGCCGAAGCATCGCCGTGCTTTCCAAAGCGACGCGCGAATTCGACGCTTCGCGCGGCGAGCACGAGATTGCGGTTCATCGTACGGGCGGTCTCACGATGGTCGAACTCACGGATAGTTACGATATGGCCTTGGCGCTCGACTGCGACGCGGTCGATCGAATGGCCGACGAACTCAACGAGGGGTACGCGGCGGTCTACGTGGACGCGCCGCAGCCGTTTTCGGCCGCAATCCGCAGCTTCGTCTGTCGCGCGGCCCGCTTTCTCGTCGTCGTCGAACCCGATCTCTTAGGACTCACGGGGGCGCGCGCCATGCTCAACGAGTTGGTACGTTTCGGCGTCCCCAAGGGGCGCATAGCGGTCGTCACCGACACGCATGCGGGCAAGCCGCAAATCTCGCGAGCCGAAGTGGAAAAAGTGCTCGGCGCCGGCGTCGCCGGCGAGATTCCGCCGCAGAGCGATCGGCAATTCCGGCGCGCCGTCGAGGCGCTCAACGCCTACCTCCTGCAAGTGCCCGAGCAACCGCCGATCGAGTCGCTGCGACCGTCGGCGCGCGCTCCGCTCGGCGAGCGGCGGCGCGAAAATCTCCAAGCGTTTTCACTATCCGACCCGCTCCTGCCGCCGAGCGCCATGCCCGAAAATCGTATCGTCGCGGCCGACCCGCACGAGGCCGTTCGCAATCTCATGAAGACGCAGGTGCATGAGGAACTCGGCAAGCGGCTCGATTTCGTGCAGGCCAGTCACGTGCACAACGACGCGCAGAAACTCGCCGAACTGCGCCTGAAGATCGACGAGCTGACGCGGGAGATCATCGCCGAGCGCAGCGACGTCGGAGGGCCCGAAGAAGCCGCCCGCCTGCGTCGCGAAATCATCGATGAAGCGTTGGGTTTTGGCCCGCTCGAGGACCTGCTGCGCGACGATTCGATCAGCGAAATCATGGTTAACGGGCCGCACAAGATTTACGTCGAGCGCAAAGGCAAGCTGGAACTCACGACCAAGCAGTTTACCGACAATCGCCAGTTGCGAATGGTCATCGATCGCATCATCGCTCCGATCGGCCGGCGCATCGACGAGTCGGTCCCGATGGTCGACGCTCGATTGGCCGATGGTTCGCGCGTCAACGCGATCATCGAGCCGCTCGCGCTCAAGGGCCCGACGCTCACGATTCGGCGCTTCGGAACGAAGCGATTGCAAGTCGAGGATCTGCTGCGTTTGGGCGCTCTCAACGATCCCATGGTGCAGTTCCTGCGCGCCTGCATCCAAAGCCGAATGAACATCGTCGTCAGCGGCGGGACCGGTTCGGGCAAGACGACGCTGCTCAATATTCTTTCGGGGTTCATCCCGTCGAACGAGCGCATCGTGACGATCGAAGACGCCGCCGAACTCCTGCTCAATCAACCGCACGTCGTTTCGCTCGAATCGCGCCCGGCGAACATCGAGAACCGCGGCGAAGTAAAAATTCGCGATCTCGTTCGCAACTCGCTGCGCATGCGTCCCGACCGGATCGTCGTCGGCGAGTGTCGCGGCGCCGAGGCTCTCGACATGCTGCAGGCGATGAATACCGGTCACGACGGCTCGCTTACCACCATTCACGCCAACTCCGGACGCGACGCTATGTCGCGCGTGGAGACGCTCGTCCTGATGGCCGGGTTCGATCTGCCCGTGCGAGCGATTCGCGAACAGATCGCGAGCGCGGTCGATCTCGTGGTCCAGTCGGCGCGCTTGCGCGACGGCAGCCGCAAGATCGTGAGCATCTGCGAGATCGTCGGCATGGAGGGCGACGTCGTCACCATGCAAGAGGTCGTTAAATACGCGCAGCACGGCCTCAACGAGGACGGCAGCGTCATCGGCAGCTTCGAGTATACCGGCGTGCAGCCGCACTCGCTGCGTCGATTCGACGAGGCCGGCGTAACGTTCGACGTTCGGTCGCTCTCGGCGATGCCCGCGGCGGGCGTATTGTGGTAACCGGCAGTCTTTTTCCGGTCCTGATCGTCATGGGGGTCATCGCTTTCATCGGCGCCGTCGCGCTCTTAGCGGGGCGCAGTTTGGGCGAGCGGGGCGTTCGCTTCGTTAAACGTTTTTCTACGAAGCTCGAACTCGCGGACATCCAACGCAAACCCGAAGAGATTCTGGCGATGACCGTAGGCGGTGGAGTGGCATTGTGGGCGCTGCTGGCGGTCCTGTTGCGCCCGGGGTTTCTGATCGGCGCGATCCTGCTGCCGGTCATGCTCGCCGTGACCTGCGGCGGTTTCTATGCGTTCGTCGGGTTCAAAAGCTCGCGACGCAAGGAGGCGTTTCTCACGCAGCTCGAGGTGGCGCTGCGGTTGATTTCGAGCGGCTTGCGCATCGGTTTGAGCTTGCGCCAAGCGATGGGTTTGGTAGCCGAAGAGCTGCAGGATCCCGCCCGCATCGAGTTCGCACGCATGATCGGGCAGACGAACATCGGCATCAGCCCCTACGATGCCCTCGACGACCTCGCCGAGCGGCTGCCGGGCGGCGAGACGCTGATGCTCGCGCGGGTCGTGCGCATCCAATCGCAGACCGGCGGCAATCTCGCGGTCATCTTGGAACAGCTTGCCGGAACGATTAAAGAGCGGCGCCGCGTCGTTCGCAAAATCAACTCGCTAACGGCCGAAGGGCGGATGGGAGCGCTCGTGCTCGAAGCGCTGCCGATCGGCGTCGGGATCTTTCTGATGGGCACGCAGCACGAGATGGCCGTCGGCTTGCTCACCACGATGATCGGCCACCTTACGCTCGGCGTGGTGGCGGCGCTCGAACTCGTCGCGATTCTCTGGCTCAATCAAATGCTCAAGGTGAACGCGTGATCGGCGGCGTCGCAACGGTCGCCATTGCGATCACCGTGCTGGGCGCGATCTCGATCTTCTTGCTCGCGATCTCGCTCATACCGCAGAAGAGCCTGCTTACGCAACAGATCGAGGACGTCAAAGGCCGCAATCTCACCGGCCCGCAGTTCAACCGCTTCGCGATGTTGGAGAAGATCTTCGGCGACGAGGGCCGCAGCAAACTGCAGAAGCAGTTGATCGAAGCGGGTTGGTATACGGTCACGCCCGCGCAGATGAGCGCGCGTATGGCCGCCGGCGCGATCGTCGGCCTGGCGTTCGGCGCCGGGATGCTGGCGGTGATCCATCAGGTCAGCATTCTGGTGGTCGTCATGAGTATCGTGCCCGCGATCTTCGGAATGTTTACGCCGACGATGCTGCTGACTCGTGCGATTGAATCGCGCAAGAATTCGGTGCAGCGCGTATTGCCCGACTTTCTCGACATGGTCGCGACGACCGTTCAGGCCGGTCTTTCGATGAATGCGTCGTTTGCGTACGCCATCCAAGCCGCGCCGGGCCCGCTGGGCGAAGAGATCAAAGAAACGCTTTCGCAGATGCGGCTGGGGCGCAGCCGGATAGACGCCTTGCGTGCCATGGCCAATCGCGTCAATCAGGAACAGCTTTCGACGACGGTATCGGCCATAACGCAGGCGGAGAAACTCGGCGCGAACATCTCGAAGGTCCTCGGCGAACTGGCGGAAGAAGTGCGTAACCACCGCGTGATGCTCGTCGAAGAGCAGGCGGCGAAGCTTCCCGTCAAGATGATCTTCCCGATGGCGTTCTGCTTGCTGCCGGCGCTCTTCGCCATCATTTTCGGCTCGGTCGGCTCGAAGCTGGTGCACTAACGATGCTCGTTGCCAATATGTTTTTCACGGCGCTCTTCTTCGGAACGCTCGGATTCGTCGGAACGGCGCTTGCCGGAAAGATCTGCGCGCGCTTGCCGCGACTGGAGAACGCTCCGCCGGCCGGCAAGGCGCCGGTGCCGTGGATCGTCGGCGGCGCGGCGCTTCTCGGGGCGCTAGTCGCCCTGCACGGCGCTCCCCCGCAGCAGGTCTTTCTGCTGGGCATCGTAACGCTCGCACTCGCCGGCGTCTGGTGCGCCGATACCGAATACGGCATCGTGCCGGACGTCTTCACGCTCGGTCCGCTCGCCGCCATTTTGCTGGTTGCGATTCTCATGCATCAGTGGTGGATCGTTCTCTCGGCATTCGTGCCGTTCGTGCCCTTCGCGCTCGCAGCCGTGCTTTCGAAAGGCCATGGAATGGGCTGGGGCGACGTCAAACTCGTCGCGCTCGGCGGCGCGCTGCTCGGCATGCAGCTCTCGATCGTCGCGTTCATGGCGGCGTGCGTCGCCGCTGTCGTCGTCGCGCGCTTCGCGCGCGTTCGTTCCGGTCCGATCGCGTTCGCGCCATACTTGGTGGCCGCGATCGGCGTCTCTCTTGGAGTAGTTGGTAACTGATGACGCCGGTTCTGGTTCGGAATAAGACTACGGGAAGCGTGATCGCGCGCGGCGTTAACGACGCGCGCGGACCGCTGACGCGCATCCTCGGGCTGATGGGGCGAGCCGCCGTGCGGCCCGACGAGGGCCTGTGGTTCGATCGATGCTGGGCGGTGCACACGATGTTCGTTCGCGTTCCGCTCGATATCGTTTGGCTCGACAAAGACTTGCGCGTGGTCGAGCTCGCGATCAACGTACGGCCGTGGCGCATGGCGGTGACGTGTCCGCGCGCGTACTCGGTGCTGGAACTGGGCTCGGGCGCGACGCGCGACCTGCTCGTGGGCGATAAACTGTCGTTCGAACCGCAACCGTTGGTGCGGGAACCGTTCGTCCTTCACACCGGCGGAGCCGAGGGTGAGTCCGAACCCGAGATCAAGCTCGAGCGCTACGCGAGCTGAACGGCGGTCGCGCGTTTCGTCGCGCGCGCCGCGCTGAAGAGCAGCAATCCGATTCCGAAGAAGGTTATCGACTTGTCGACCCAGAGCGCGGGAAAGGTCGTCGAGGTGTCGTTGTAGGCTTGCCAACTCACGTCGACGGGCGCGTTGGGCGCGGCGGCCGCGATATGGCTCGAGGCCGTCAGCGTCGTGGAGAGCGACGCAACTTCGTACAAATGCATCCCCACGAAGTACATTAACAACACGATCGAGCCGAGCATCAGAAGTATCGGAAGCGGTTTCCATCGCGGCCACACGAGCAAAATCACGCATATCGGGGCGAGCGCCGAGAAGGTCGCCCAGTTGGAAAACTGTTCCCACGGCACCGCGAGCAGAACGACGGCGAGCCAGGCGCGATGCCCGTTCATGCGCGCCGCGAGCATGCAGGCGAGCAGAACCGCGACGCCGATCTCCGAAAGATGGATGAAGCTGCCGCCCGCCACGGCGCACGCGGCCGGTGCCGCCACCAGAAACGCGCGTTCGTCGAAACGCCGCGCGAGCCGCCAACCGAGCCAAACGCCGAATGCGATCGTTACGGCGTATTGAGCGGTTCCGATTCTCACCGCTAACGGCGCGCTCGCTCCTAGGTGGTAGAGGATCGTCGTGAGGCTAAACTGCGATTGACTGCGCACTTCGGAGGCGGCGTGCAGCGGCAGCAGCGTCGTGAAATAGTAGAGGGTGGTTTGCGGCCCGCTGACCGCGAGGGCGAGCGCGGCGAGCGCGGCGCCGGCAAGCAGCAACCGCCCGCGAAGTTCCGGGACGAAAAGAAAGAGCGCGATCGCGGCCGGCAGCGCCACGTGCGGCTCGATCATCGCAAGCGCGGAGCAGAGCGCGGCGGGCGTCCACCGCCGGCGCGAGACGAAGTAGGCGCTTAAAAAAAGCAGGGCGATTGGAGCGGGCGGCAGCCCGGCTTGCGGTAACGAGGTCGCGCCGATCGCGGCCGCCGAGGCGGCGAACGCGGTGAGCATCGCCCACCCCGTGAGCTTCGCGACCGT
Organism: Candidatus Baltobacteraceae bacterium; assembly: GCA_036559195.1. NCBI lineage: Bacteria > Bacillati > Vulcanimicrobiota > Vulcanimicrobiia > Vulcanimicrobiales > Vulcanimicrobiaceae > Vulcanimicrobiaceae bacterium. The sequence goes on along the minus strand of DATBTN010000047.1, from coordinate 82,286 downwards.
CCACCCGCAGACGCCGATGCTCGCCACGAGGACGAGCCACCAGACGATCTTCGCGACTGCAAATGGGAGCAGCGAGAGCGGAATGAAAAACGCCAGGGCGTAGGGCGGGAGCGGGGCGGGGACGGTGACGTTGCGGAACTTGCGCGCGATCTCCGGGGCCGCCCGCGTTTCGCAGCCGTGCAGCGGTTGGTCCAGGTACGGATTAGCGTGCTCGGCCACCACGGAGCCGCCGCAGTAAAAGGCCTGAAAGTCGAAGCCGTTATCCACGAACGGAACGAACAAGAATCGCGATAATCCCGCCGCCAGAAGCAGAATCAGGACGCCCACGGTCCATTGCAGACTGCGCGGCAGCGAGAGAAACGGCTGCACGGGTTAGCCTACTTGAACGGCGATGCGCGAGGGCGCGTTGAGGCTTTCGTAGACGGCGGTCGCCTTGCTCGCATACTGTACGGTGCGAATCGTGTCGCCTTTGTCGCGATAGATCTGTTCGATCCGCCGCAGCACGATATGATAAAGCGACTCGTAAAGCGCGGCGTTGGTCTCGATCCAGGTGTCGGCGCCGTCGCTCCAGCCGAGACGGCCGACATAGAGCGAATCGGCGGCGCGGTAGTGTGCGAGGGACTCGTCGACGTTGCCGAGTTGATACTGTTTGTCGCCGTCGCCGACGTGCAGGCGAAAGCGCCGCGCGTCGAGCGTGATATTCGAAAAACTCACCGCGACGTCGCCGTCGGAGGTAAAGTAGCGGTCCACGTGGCCGGGGCCGACGGTCAGGGCGATAGCTTTGCGAATGTTGCTGCAGGCGACGCGCAGATTGGCAAACGCCAACGTCTGCTCGACCTCGGGCCAGAACGCGCCGCAGAGCTCGCCGCGCGATGCGGTGCCGTCTTCTTTCAACAACAAGTACTTAACGATCTGCGCGTCGCGGCGCCGTACCCACTTGATCGAACGGTTACCGATCTTGGCGTCGAAGGATCCGAACATTCGCACGAGCATCGGCGCGACTTCGGCGATCGGCGCGTGCGCGGTCGCGGGTGCGTTCCCCATCAACTGCGCGACTACGCGGTAGGGGCGGTATCCACAATCGCTATCGCGCGCCACGAACGCCCCGCGCCGCTCGAGCAGCGCGAGATCGTCCTCTTCCTCGAGAACGCCGGTCGCCATCAGCGTCTCCCAGATATCCGAACTCACGCCGTGCAAGCTGCGAACCGACGTCTCGATGAACTGTCGGAAGAAGAAGGCCTGGGCCTCGACCCAGCGCTCGTAGGCATTGCGCAACGACCGGCCGTTGGCGCTCGCCTCGCGAACTGCCCCGGCCACAACGATGGACCAGCCTTCGCTCGCCTCGTGGAGCGCGTGCAGGTCCGTGGCGGTGTTCTCGACGCCCAGTCCGTCGGCCAGGCGGCCGATCTCCGAGGTTTCGAAAGCGAGCGACCGCGCGTCGCAGAGGACCGCGAGACCGTGCGGCAGCAGGCGGTTGACGTCGATCGAGTCGCGCGAACGCGATGTGTAAATGAAGGTGACGTTCTCGGGAGCGTCCTCCACCACGCGGGCGAGGGTCGAAGCCAGCTCCCCGGAGAGCAGGTCCAGGTTATCGATGACGATATCGACGGGTCCGTCCGAGGCGATTTCACCGAAGAGCGCGGCCATGGTGTGGACGTGCGGCAGATCCAGTGTCTCGCAGACGTCCTCGAGGAAGCCGGCGAGGCTGAGCTCCGGCGTCGCATTCACATAGGCGTAGGGCCGCGTGGCGCTCCGCAGGTGCGTCACGATCGCCGTCGTCTTTCCAGAGCCCGAGGGACCGATCAGCAGGCGCAACGGAGTCTCCGCATGGCGTAAAAACCAGGTGGCGATCCGTTGGCGCTGGATGGTTCCAGGGGCGAGCCGTGGCAGCAACAATGGGCTTACTCAAATGAGACGAGCTTCCGTGCTCAGCTACAACTCGCACCCGCGCGAAGTGACTTCCTTAATAGGACTAATCGACCATTGACGGGTTAAGATTTAGTACAATTCAAGCGACCTCCGCCGATTTAAAGCAGGATTAACTTTGTAACGCAAAGTAACGGAGCGATAAAAGTCCGGCTGAGGACATCTTATGGCTTCGCCCGAATCGTTAGCGCACTACATGGTACTCGAACGCATCGACTCACCCGCCGATCTGAAATCGCTGACCCGTCCCGAGATCGATACCCTCGCTCAGGAGATTCGCGATCTGCTGGTGCGAACGTGTTCGCGTAACGGCGGGCATCTCGCGCCCAATCTCGGCGTGGTTGAGTTGACGCTCGCGCTCGAACGCATTCTCGATCTGCCGCAGGACAAGATCGTCTGGGACGTGAGCCATCAGGTCTACGTCCATAAAATCTTAACCGGCCGCAAGGATCGCTTCCACACGATTCGGCAAGGCGGCGGGCTGTCGGGTTTCGCGATGCGCGGCGAATCCGAGTACGATTCGTTTGGGGCGGGGCACGCGAGTACGAGCGTCTCGGCGGCGCTCGGCATGGCGCAGGCGCGCGATTTGGCGCATCGCACCGAAACGATCGTGGCGGTGATCGGCGACGGCGCGCTTACCGGCGGCCTCGCCTACGAAGCGCTCAACAACGCCGGGCAGATGAAGACGAACTTTATCGTCGTGCTCAACGATAACGAAATGTCGATCGCCCCCAACGTCGGCGCGATTTCGTCGTACCTCTCCGTGCTTCGCAGCAAGCCGCTCGCGAAGTTCGCGCGTCAAACCGGAAAGCGCGTGCTCGATCACATCCCGTTCGGCGGGACCGTAAAAAAGGGAATCGAAGCGGCCGAGATCGCGACGATGCATTTCGTCGCGCCGGCCGAAAAGACGGCCGTCATCTTCGAAGAGCTGGGTTTTCGGTATATGGGTCCGGTCGACGGTCACAACTTCGATTCGCTCGTCGATGCGATCGAAACGGCGAAACGTTTCGAGGGCCCCGTGCTCGTGCACGTGCGCACGATCAAAGGCAAGGGCTACAATCCGGCCGAGAGCGATTCGCGCACGTTCCACGGCGTGAGCACGCCTTTCGAGATCGAGAACGGCAATCTTCAGAAGAAGACCGACGCGCGACCGACGTTCTCCGACGTCTTCGGCGACGCCATGTGTGCGGTCGCATCGCGCGACCGGCGCGTCGTGGGCATCACTGCGGCGATGCCCGACGGGACCAAACTATCGAAGTTCGCCAAACAATTTCCGGATCGCTATTTCGACGTGGGCATCGCCGAGGCGCACGCAGTCTGCTTTGCCGCCGGCGCGTCGACGGCGGGGCTCAAACCGGTCTGCGCGATCTACTCGACGTTTTTGCAGCGCGCGTACGATCAGATCGTGCACGACGTGTGCGTCCAGAATCTGCCGGTCATTTTTTGTTTGGATCGTGCGGGCCTCGTGGGCGATGACGGACCGACGCACATGGGACTCTACGACATCGCATACTTGCGCACGCTGCCGAACATGACGCTGATGGCGCCGCGCAGTGAAGACGAACTGCTGCCGATGCTCGAGCACGCGCTGCGGCTCGACGGGCCGGTGGCGATTCGCTATCCGCGCGGCTGCACGAGCGGGCGCCACCGCGATCCGGTGGCACCGATCGAGCAGGGTCGGGCGGAGATCCTGCGCCGCGGCGGCGGGCTGGCGATTCTGGCCTACGGCAATACGGTCGATCTCGCCCTGGACGCATACGCGATGCTCGCGCAATCCGGCGGGGAAGCCGAACTGCCCACGATCGTGAATGCGCGGTTTGCCAAACCCCTCGATGAAGCTCTGCTGATGGAACTAGCGGGGGGGCATACGCACGTTCTCACCTTAGAAGAAGGCTCGCTCGCAGGCGGCTTCGGCTCGGCGGTCGTAGAGTTCGTCTCGGATCGTCGCTTGGGGCTGGCGGTGGAGCGTATCGGCGTTCCCAGCGTTCTGGTCCAGCACGACCGGCCGGAGAAACAACGAGCCCAGTTTGGCCTCAGCGCCGAGCACGTGGCCGCGCGCGCGGCGCGCGTCCTTGTCGCTCCAGTCCACCCGTGATAGAATCCCTTGTCTATGGAGAAGTACTAGCTTGACCACACTGCTGCTCGCCGCCGCCACGGCCGCGCCGAAGCAAATCCACCTCACGCCGCAACAAATCCAGCAGCTGATGCAGGCGCAGGCGGCCACGCAGCCGCAACTCGCGCCGCAGACGTGGTTCACGCAGCACGCGGGTTGGCTCACGCACGGTCTGGCCGGCCTCTTCGTTATCGCCGCGCTCGCGATGATCGTTTTACTCGCGGTTCAAACCACGAAACAAGAGGGTCTCTCGGGGACTATCGGCGGCCGCGTCGAGTCCAGCTACGGACGGATGGGCGCCGACGAACAGCTCAAGCGCATCACGGGCGTGGTTGCGGTAGGATTCGTGGTGCTCGGCACCATCTTGTCTCTCACCGGAATCTGAAGGCGCCCATGCCCCTTCTTGAAGTCAAGAATCTTCGGACCACGTTTCGTACCGAAGACGGCCCGGTAACGGCGGTCAACGGGCTTTCGTACTCGCTCGAGGCCGGTTCCACCCTCGGAATCGTCGGCGAGTCCGGTTCGGGCAAGTCGGTCAACGCGCTTTCGATCATGCGTTTGATCCAGCGCCCCGGCGAGATCGACGCCGAGAGCGAGATCTGGTTTAACGGCCAGAACTTGCTGAAACTCTCGGAGCACGAGATGCGTAAGATCCGCGGTCACAAGATCGCGATGATCTTCCAAGATCCGATGACCTCGCTCAATCCGGTACTCACCGTCGGCGAACAGATTAGCGAAGCGGTGCAGCTGCATCTGGGCTACAACAAAAAAGACGCGACCGAGAAGACGATCGAGATGTTCAAGAAGGTGCGAATTCCCGCACCGGAAAAGCGCATCCGCGAATACCCGCATCAATTTTCCGGGGGCATGCGCCAGCGCGTGATGATCGCGATGGCGCTCTCCTGCGATCCGCAGCTGCTCATCGCCGACGAGCCGACGACCGCGCTCGACGTGACGATCCAGGCGCAGATTCTCGAACTGATGAACGAGATGCAGCACGAAACCGGTGCGGCGATCATCATGATCACGCACGATCTGGGCGTGGTGGCCGAGGTCTGCAAGAACGTTCTCGTGATGTACGGCGGCAACATGGTCGAGTACGGCGCCGCCGACAAGATCTTTCAAGATCCGAAGATGCCCTACACGCAAGGCTTGCTCGCGTCGCTGCCGCGTTTGGACGAGAGCGAGCAGCGCCGGCTCGAGCCGATTCCCGGTCAGCCTCCCAACTTGCTGCGTCTGCCGCCCGGATGTGCGTTTGCGCCGCGCTGCAAGTATCGCATGCCGATCTGCGACGAAATCGTTCCCGTTTACGACTTCGGCGAGGATCACGTCGCGCGTTGCTGGCTCTACGACGAACGCTCCAAAGATCAGCGCCCCATCGATGTAGAAACGGTACACTAAATGACCGCTGCCATGCCAATCGAGACGGCGGCGCCGTCCTCAACGCTCGTCGATGTCAAAGACCTCGTCAAATACTTTCCGATTCATTCCGGGCTGCTCTCGCGGCACGTCGGCGACGTTAAGGCGGTCGATGGCGTAAGCTTCGATATCCGCAAGGGTGAAACGCTCGGGCTCGTCGGCGAGTCCGGTTCCGGCAAGACGACGATCGGGCGGCTCTTACTAAAACTGCTCCCAGCCACGAGCGGCGAGGTCTTCTTCGAAGGCCGCGACGTCTTGAAGCTCAATCGCACCGACGTGCGCTCGCTGCGAAAAGACATCCAGATCATCTTTCAGGATCCGTTCGCGAGTTTGAATCCGCGCATGACCGTTGGCGACATCGTCGGCGAGCCGATCCGCATTCACAACATCGCGCACGGCAAGGCCGCCGATACGCGCGTGCAGGATTTACTGAATCTCGTCGGACTGCAGCCCTATCACGCGAATCGCTACCCGCACGAATTCTCGGGCGGTCAGCGCCAGCGTGTTGGAATCGCGCGCGCGCTCGCGGTCGACCCGAAGTTTATCGTCTGCGACGAGCCGGTCTCCGCGCTCGACGTTTCGATTCAAGCGCAGGTCATCAACCTGCTCGAGGATCTCCAGAAGCAGCTTGGCTTAACCTATCTGTTCATCGCGCACGACCTTTCGGTCATTCGTCATATTTCGACGCGCGTCGCCGTCATGTACGTCGGCAAGATCGTGGAGGTCGCCGATCGCGATCCGCTCTACCACAACCCGCTGCATCCGTACACGCAGGCGCTCCTCTCCGCGATTCCGATCCCCGACCCGCGCGTCGAACGGCGCCGCAAACGTATCGTATTAACGGGCGACATCCCGTCGCCGGTCAATCCGCCGTCGGGTTGTCGCTTTCACACGCGTTGCCCGGTTGCGTTCGATCGCTGCACGATCGAGGAACCGCCGTTGCGCGAATACGCGCCCGGCCACTCGGCGGCATGTCACTGGGTCGAAGAGCACGGCGGTCAAGCACCCGACTTAGTGAATGGCCCGGTCGTCTTACCGCCGCTAAATCCCGCCTAGGAACGGACGAACGCGGCGCGGGCCGTGATCGGAGACCGCACCGCGGGCGGCGCGTTCGCCCTTAGAACTGCGCAACGCGCCGAACGATGCGGGAATAACGAGCGGCTGTGGCACGTAGATCGCTTCGTCGAGTGTCGCGATGACCGGCGGGTTGGCGACCGTATAGACCGGGATCGGGCGGCCTGCAACGTAGACGGCGGCTAAGTAATCGCCGACCATGCTGCCCTGTGTCGTCTGCGCGAGCCATTCGAGATTCATCGGGCCGGCGAGCGTCACAGGCGCGCTCCACGTCGCTCCGCCATCGCGCGATTCGACGAATCCGGCGTAGAGTAAGCACGACGCCATGGTGCACGTTCCATTCGCGTAGTAATCGTACGTTAGCGCCAAGCGGGCGCCGCCGCCCGACGACGTGCGATCGACTCCGAGCCCGGGGATGAAATGGTCGACGCCGCTGCCCGGCGGGTCGATCGGAATGCGCGCCGGCGCGCTCCAAACCGTGCCGTTACTCGACGTGCTGAGCACCAGATCGTTCTCCGTGCAGCCGCTTTGAAAGCGGCAGTCCTGCCATACTGCGTAGAGCGTTCCGGCGCCGTCGATTCCGGCCGAGACGAGCGGATTGCTGCGAATCGATCCGGCATCGAGATGGTCGGCAATCGACGAAACCAGCGTCGCAGCCGACCAGGTCGCTCCGCCGTCGTGCGATGCAAACGCCAAAACGCGCGCTTCGTTGAAATCGTCGATCGGCACGACGACGGTGCCGTTGGGCGCCACCAGGGGTTGACCGCCGATTCCGGTTGCCGCCCCGAGCGTGTTTTGCACGGGGCCCCACGAAAGGCCGCCGTCGTTCGAAACGTCGAGCCGGATGATGCCGGTGTTTCCGTCGTCGGTCTCGAGATAGCAACGCCCGTAATACGGACTGCTCGCCGTGTTATCGCAGGCGATCCAGTCCTTATCGGTCGACGGCTGCCCCGGCGCAACGGCGACCGGATCGAACCAGTGAACGGCATCGGTGGAACGGCTCACGAGCGCGGCGGGCGTCGGCGCGCGGTTGAAGAGGATCGGCAAGGATGCAACGAGCCACACCGCGTGCGCCGCGTCGTAGGTTACGGAAGGATCGCTCACGCTATCGAACGAGCCGGGCGGCGCGACGAGCGTCGTCGTGCCTGGGAGCACACCCGAATTCCACGTCGCGCCGCCGTCGAGCGAACTGGCAAACCCGATATCGGAAGCGCCGAAGCTGACGAATCGCCCGTCTTGGAACGCCGCAACGATCGTCGATCCGTTCGCGAACGCGGACGGTTCGACTTGCGTCGCGTGTTGGCTCGCCGAATTCGTGAACGGGTCCGTTGCGATGCGCACGCTGCGTGCCGAGGGGTTCGGCGGCGGCGTGCGCCCGGGGCCAGGTGCGGGCACGCCTCCGCTGCCGCTGCAGCCGGCGAGAATCGCGCCTGCGAATGCGAGTTCGGGCCACCATTTGCGCCCCATGCGCGTTACAACGCGCACGGACGCTCAAACGTGAGCGTCGCCGGCGTTACGCGCGGTGCGGTATCGGCCGCGACGAGCCGCCGCCCGCACCGGAAGCGTGCTGCACACCGGCACCGGCGCGCGGTTCCATCGCCGGCATGCGCGCGGCAGCCGGTTCGAACCGCGGCGAGTTTTGGAACGCGGGACTTTCGCCGATCGGCTGCGCGCGAATCGGTTCAACGGAGCGCAGAACGATCGGTTCGACGCCGGGCAGCGCGGCAATCGGCGCGCGCGTCGCGCGATCGGAAAGATCGCCGGCGACGGGCATACATTGGCCATTGGCGCCGCGCACTTGCGGAATCGATCGCGTCACGCGATCGACTTGCTCGGGTCTGGCTGCAAACGCGCAATCGTACGCATTCGAAGATTCGGCCGACAGCGCAGCATAACAGTCGCGCATGCATGAGACGATCGTTCCCTGCGAGCCGAGCGCACTTGTGGGTACGCACCGGTCGGCGGTCTCAAAACGGCCGCTGCCGACCTGAATACTCGTGACGACGACTTCGTTCGGACACGGTGCCGTTGCGGCTAGGCCCACTCCGCCGAACCCTAGGGCAAACCCGGTGAGAACGGCGAGCGACAAGAAGATACGCATCGTTTCTACCCCCGCAGTCGATTATAACAATCCGCGCGCGGAAAATCGAACGATTGGCAATTCGAACCGGCCCGCTGCAGCGGCCGGCCGACCGCCGGACGCTTCTTCGCCCTGAGGGCGAACGTTCCGAGCCGTCGTAGTAGCGTCATCGTCGTACCGGTAACGTAGGCCGCATGCGGTTCGGGCGGTCGTGTAGGTCTTCCGACCCACCGGCTATCCAAGCGTGCGGCGAGGCCTGTGTTAAGCTTCTGCGGACTCACTAGCAAGGCGCGCGCCCGCTTGCTACCATGTGACGGAAGGCGTTACAAACTTCAAGGAGGGGCTGCGAATGCGCGGCTTCTTTCTTTTCCCCGGCGGGCTGCCGCTGCGAGCGTGCAAACTAAAAGGCCGAGATGTTCTCTCGACCTTTTAATTTAGAGTAGTGCGCCTAGCGCGGATCCTCTAGGCTTTCTTTTTGCGACCGCCCTTACGGGTGGCTTTCTTGCGCGTGCCGGTGGCCTTTTTACGGCCGGCGGTTTTCTTGCGCGCGCCGGTCGTTTTTTTACGTCCGGCAGTTTTCTTACGTCCAGCGGTTTTCTTGCGTCCCGCCGTTTTCTTACGTCCGGCCGTTTTCTTGCGTCCGGCCGTTTTCTTACGTCCGGCAGTTTTCTTACGTCCGGCGGTTTTCTTGCGTCCGCCGGTGGCTTTCTTACGTCCGGCCGTTTTCTTACGTCCGGTGGCTTTCTTACGTCCGCCGGCAGCTTTTTTGCGTCCGGCAGTTTTCTTGCGACCCGTCGTCTTGCGGGCCGCGGTCTTGCGTCCCGTCGTCGACTTGCGAGCGGCCTTCTTACGGCCGGTGGCCTTTTTGCGTCCGCTCGATTTACGGCGTCCGCGTGACGGTTTTTCTTCCGCCATCGTTCCGCCGTTGGTCATCATATCGGAATCCATTCATTCCTCCCTCGGTCCCCGCGGGACCGACGATGATGTTGGATAGCGCACAATAAGTTTGGCGCTTTGAGCGCATCATATAACAATTGTTGCATCTAATGCAAATATTGGCGCAAATCGCCATGCAAAAACGCGCGCGAATCTCGGCGAAACGTTCCGCCGAGAAGCGATTTTCGGGGCCGTTCGGATGCGTTCGCTCCGACGCCGGGCGACGTCGCGGAGGCCGGCGCCGGCCTTCATTATATAGAGGGAAGGGCTCCGGCGATTGCCCGAGGGTTGACGACGGGGGTATACTTGGGCCTGTGAAAAAGCCCCTGATCATCGTCGAATCACCCACGAAAGCCAGGACGATCAAGAAGTTCCTTCCGGCGCGTTACGTCGTGAAGGCCTCGGTCGGCCACGTCCGCGATCTGCCGAAGAGCACGCTCGGCGTCAACGTCGACGACGGCTCCTTTACGCCGAAATATCTCACGATCAAAGGCAAAGGCGACGTGATCAAGGAGCTTAAAGCCGCAGTCAAGGGCGCGAGCGACGTCTACCTCGCCACCGACCCCGATCGCGAAGGCGAAGCGATCGCGTGGCACCTGGCCGAGTTGCTCAAACTCGAGGATCCCAAGCGTATCGAGTTACACGAGATCACCAAAGACGCGGCTCTCGATGCCATCAAGAACCCGCACAAGATCGATATCGACCGCGTGAACGCGCAGCAAGCGCGGCGCATCCTCGATCGCCTGGTCGGCTACAAAATCTCCCCGCTGCTGTGGGCGAAGGTTCGCGGCGGTCTCTCCGCCGGCCGAGTCCAGTCGGTGGCGGTGAAGCTCATCGTCGATCGCGAGCGCGAAATCGGCGCCTTCGTACCGCGCGAGTATTGGTCGATCACCGCACTCTTGAGTTCGCAAGCCGATGCGGAACTCGTGTTTCCGGCGGACTTGATCGGGCATAACGGCGAGAAGATCGAAGTGACCAAGCAAGCTGAGGCCGACGCCGTCGTCGCCGGTTTGCAGGGTGCGAGCTATCGCGTCGACTCGATCAAACACCGGGAAGTGCGTCGTAACGCGCCCGCGCCGTTTACGACCTCCACGCTTCAACAGGAAGCGTCGCGCAAATTACGTTTGCGGGTTCGCCGAACGATGCAGATCGCCCAGGGTCTGTACGAAGGCGTCGATCTTGGCAGCGAAGGCACCGTCGGCCTCATCACCTACATGCGAACCGATTCGACGCGCATCTCGGATAGCGCGCGCGACGCCGCGCGTGAGTTCATCACGCAGACCTACGGCGAGGCCTATCACGGGGGCGGCCGCACCCACAAGCTGCGCGAGGGCGCCCAGGACGCACACGAAGCGATCCGCCCCACGTCGGTGCATCATACGCCCGAAAAAATGGCGCACGTGCTCAAGCGCGACGAACTCCGTCTCTATGCGCTGATTTGGGAGCGATTCGTCGCCTCGCAGATGTCGGCGACGGTGCTCGATCAGACGGCGGTCGATATCGCCGCCAACGCGTACACGTTCCGCGCCACGGGCTCGGTCGTTAAATTCGCCGGCTTCACGAAGGTCTACGAGGAGGGTAAGGATGACGAAGCCGCCCTAAAGACCGACGCGGGAACGAAGAACGGCAAGGCGCCTTCAAAGGGGCGCGTGCGTTTGCCGGTCATTGAAGAACAAGAGACGCTCGACTTCCACAAACTCGATCCCAAACAACATTTTACCGAGCCGCCGCCGCGCTTTACCGAAGCGACGCTGGTCAAAGCGCTCGAAGAAAACCGCATCGGCCGTCCGTCGACCTACAGCACGATCGTCGAAACGATTCAAGCGCGCGGCTACGTGGTTCAAGTCGAGCGCCGCTTCGCGCCGACGGATATCGGCATCTCGGTCAACGACCTGCTCGCCGAGCACTTCCCCGATATCGTGGATACCAACTTCACCGCGACGATGGAGGGCGATCTCGACCAAGTCGCTATCGGCAACGGCGATTGGGTTGAGGTGTTGAGAAAGTTTTACGGTCCGTTCGCCCTCGAACTCGAAGAGGCGGAGAAGAAGCTTCCCAAGCTCGAGATTCGCGACGAGCCCACCGACGAGATCTGTCCCAATTGCGGCAAACCGATGGTTATCAAGACGGGACGATTCGGCCGGTTCATCTCGTGCACGGGCTATCCCGAATGTAAGACCACGCGCCCGATCCTTAAAGACACCGGCGCGAAATGCCCCAAAGACGGCGGCATGATCGTCGAACGTAAATCGCGCAAGGGCCGCACGTTCTACGGCTGTGCGAATTACCCCAACTGCGATTTCGTCTCGTGGGATCGCGTGATCCCCGAACCGTGTCCCGTTTGCGGCAGTTACGTGGTAGCGAAGTCGCGGCGCGGCGGCCAGTTGACCCTTGAATGTGCGGCCGACAAGGAACACGACGTCAGCTCGCTCGGGCAACAGTCCGAGCCGGAGGAGCGCGAACCGGTCGAAGTATGACGCGGCTTACGGTCATCGGCGGCGGCCTGGCGGGCTGCGAGGCCGCGTGGCAAGCCGCCCGCCAAGGCATCGACGTCGATCTTTTCGAGATGCGCCCGCACAAGAGCGGGCCGGCTCACAAAACCGGCAATCTCGCCGAGTTGGTCTGCAGCAATTCGCTGCGCGGCGCGGCTCTCGAAAACGCCGTCGGCTTACTAAAAGAAGAACTCGCGCAATTGCACTCGATCGTCGTCACCTCGGCGCGCGAGGCGGCGGTTCCGGCCGGCGGCGCGCTCGCGGTGGATCGCGAGCGGTTCGCCCGTGCCGTCCAAGCGCGTATCGCCGGCGAGCCTCGGATCGTCCTGCATCGCGACGAAGTCGCCGAGATCTCTCTGGATCGCCCCACGATCGTCGCGTGCGGGCCGCTTCCCTCCGAAGCCCTGCAGGCGGAGATCGACCGCGTTATCGGGTCGCAGCGGCTGCACTATTTCGATGCGGCGTCGCCCATCGTCAGTGCCGATTCGATCGATGAGACGCCGATGTATCGCAAATCGCGCTACGAGAAAGGCGATGGCGACGACTACGTCAACATCCCGCTCGATCGCGAGCAGTACGCCCAGCTCCTGCACGATCTGCGCACGTTGCCGCGCCACCAATCCAAGGAGTTCGAGAGCGACGCGAGCGTTAAATACTTCGAGGGCTGCCTGCCGATCGAAGAGATGGCCGACCGCGGCGACGATACGCTGCGATTCGGGCCGCTCAAACCGGTGGGCCTGCGCGATCCGCGAACCGGCGTTACGCCGCACGCCGTGGTGCAATTGCGCAAAGAGAACGCGGAAGGCACGGCGTTCAATCTGGTCGGCTTTCAAACGCGCCTAACGTGGCCGTCGCAAAAAGAAGCGTTTGGAAAACTGCCGGGTTTGGCACATGCCGAATGGCTGCGCCTAGGCGTCATGCATCGCAACACGTTCATCGATTCGCCGCGACTGCTCGATGAATCGCTAAAACTGCGCGGAACCGATGCGCTCTATTTCGCGGGGCAGATCACGGGAGCCGAAGGATACGTTGAAGCCGCGGCGTGCGGGGCGATGACGGGCATTCATGCGGCGCGAGCGATTCGCGGTCTGCCGGCGATTGCGTTCCCGCGCGAGACGGCGTTCGGCGCCGTGGTGGCGCATTTGCAGAACACCACCACCGTGGATTTTCAACCGGCCAACGTGACCTGGGCACCCTTTCCGCCGCTCGACCGCGAGATTCGCGAGAAGAAGGCTCGCCGCGGCGCGCTCGCTCGGCGCGCTCTCGCCGCGATCGATACCTTCGCGATCGAAGCGGATGTGAAACCACCGCAGCCGGCGCCGGGTACTGAAATGTTGATATGAGAATCCGCTCTACGACAATTCTCGCAGTCCGCCGCGACGGAAAGCTGGCGATCGCCGGCGACGGACAGGTGACGCTCGATAAGACCGTCATGAAACACGGCGCCCGTAAAGTTCGCAAGATTGCCGGCGGGAAAGTGCTCGCCGGCTTCGCGGGCTCCGCGGCCGACGGAATCACGCTGCTCGAGAAATTCGAAAAGAAGTACGGCGAGTACAAAGACCTGCAGCGAGCCGCCGTGGAGCTGGCCAAAGACTGGCGCCAAGATCGCGCGCTGCGCCGGCTCGAGGCGTTGCTCATCGTGGGAACGACCGAACAGCTGCTCGTCATCAGCGGCACCGGCGACGTGATCGAACCCGACGAGGGGATCGCGGCGATCGGAAGCGGCGGACCGTACGCGCAAGCCGCCGCGTCGGCGCTCGTGCGCAACACGTCGCTCGACGCGCAAGAGGTCGCGAAGAAGGGCCTGGAAATAGCCGGCGAGATCTGCATCTACACCAACGACAAGATCGTGGTGGAGACGCTATGAGCGAGGGTGGCGAACTCACCCCGCGCGGAATCGTGGCCGAACTCGACAAATACATCGTCGGGCAGGCTGCCGCGAAGCGCGCCGTTGCGATCGCTATGCGCAACCGCTATCGGCGTTCGCGCGTTCGCGAGGATCTGCGCGACGAAATTATCCCCAAGAACATCCTCATGATCGGCCCGACCGGCGTGGGCAAGACGGAGATCGCGCGCCGCTTGGCGCTGCTTGCCGGCGCACCGTTCGTCAAAGTCGAAGCGACGAAGTACACCGAGGTCGGCTACGTGGGGCGCGACGTGGAGTCGATGGTTCGCGACTTGGTCGAGCACGCCGTGCGCATGGTCACCGACGAACGCCGCGAAGAGGTTGTGGACGCCGCCGAAAAAATGGCGGTCGAACGCGTGATCGATCTGCTGCATCCGGAGACGCGGCCGCCCTCGGCGCAACAATCTCCGAATGCGTTTGCCGCGACCTTGGGATCGATCTTCGGCAACAATTTCGGCGGACAGCAGCCGACGGCACCGCCGCAACCGCAGCCGCCGCCGCAGCCACAGCCGAGCGGCGACGCGGCCGCCGTCCGCGAGCAAGCGCGCTCCGACGTGGAACGCGGCTTCTACGACGTGCGCCTCGTTGAGATAGAAATCGAGGAGCAGCCTTCGATGCCCATCGGCGTGATGGGCGGCGGATTCGATCAAACCGGCGGCGATATCGGCGAGATGCTCGGCGGAATACTGCCGAAAAAACGTGTCAAGAAGCGCGTGACGCTTGCCGAAGCGCGCCGAATTTTCGCGCAGGAAGAAGCCGCGAAGCTCATCGACATGGATGCGGTCAAGCGTGAAGCGCTTCGCCGCGCGAGCGAGCACGGCATCATCTTCATCGACGAGATCGACAAGGTCGCCGGGCGCCAAGGCGCCGGCGGTCCCGACGTCTCGCGCGAGGGCGTGCAGCGCGATATTCTGCCGATCGTCGAGGGTTCTACGGTCAACACCAAACACGGAGCCATCAAGACCGATCACGTGCTCTTTATCGCGGCCGGCGCTTTCCATATCAGCAAACCCTCGGATTTGATTCCCGAATTGCAGGGACGCTTTCCGATCCGCGTCGAGCTCGACTCGCTGACGGCCGATGATTTCCGCACGATCTTAACGCAACCCAAGAACGCACTGATCGAGCAGTACAAGGCGCTGCTTGCAACCGAGAACGTAACCTTGGAGTTCGGGCAGGATGCGATCGATCAGATTGCGGAGTTTGCCATGCAGGTCAACGATCAGAGCGAGAACATCGGCGCCCGCCGGCTGCACACGGTTCTCGAACGCCTGCTCGAAGACGTGAGCTACGGCGCGCCCGAGGAACGGGGAGCGGTCGCAATCGACGCCGCCTACGTTCGCGGAAAGCTGCAGGACGTGGTTACCAACGCGGATCTCACAAGCTATATCCTGTAGGACGGAGAAGAAAGGCGGCCATGCCCTACCTGCGCGAGATCGTCCAAGACGGCCACCCGGCCCTGCGCAAAATCGCCAAGCGCGTGGACCCGAAGGAGATCGCCGATCCGCTCTTTCAGCAATTGATCGACGATATGTTCGAAACGATGTACGACGCTCCCGGCGTCGGGCTGGCGGCGCCGCAGGTCAACGTCGCGAAGCGTTTGTTCGTGATGGACGCCGGCGAGGACGAGGAGCATCCCGAGGGCGGCGAGTTCGTCGTGATCAACCCCAAGATCGAGCTAGCCGAAGACGAAGTCGAAATGACCGAGGGGTGCCTCTCGGTGCGCGGCATGGTCGGCGAGATCGCACGCTTCAATCACGTCGCAGTCAGCGGCTTGGACCGTCACGGCAACAAGCTCCGCCTCGAAGGGAAAGGCCTCTTCGCTCAGGCGTTGCAGCATGAAATCGATCACCTCAACGGCGTACTCTATATCGACAAAGCCCAAAACATTCGCCCGGCCCGCACCGAAGAAGAGTTGGAGATCGCCGAGCAAGCCGCGGCCGACGCCTATTAGAACCCTCTTCTTTGGAACCAGCGAGTTCGCGGTTCCGAGCCTTCGCATGATGGCCGAGCATACGGATTTGCGCGGCGTCGTCACGCAGCCGGATCGACCCTCCGGTCGCGGACACAAACGTCGCGCGACGCCGGTAAAGCTCGCCGCGCTCGAGCTTGGGATTCCGGTTCACGAACCGTCATCGCTCGCCACGTTTGCGAGTACCGTCGGCGACGGCTACGACGTGTTCGCGCTCGCATCGTACGGCAAGATCCTGCCGCAAGCGCTGCTCGAACTACCGCGCTTGGGCGCACTCAACGTCCATCCGAGTCTCTTGCCGCGCTATCGCGGAGCGACGCCGCTGCAATCGGCCCTGCGCGACGGCGCAAACGAAACGGGCGTCACGATCATGCTCATGGATGCCGGGATGGATACGGGCGATATCGTGCTCCAGGAGCGCACGCCCATCGACCCCGACGAAACCTACGGCGACCTGCACGATCGGCTCGCGCATTTCGGAGCGCTGGTACTGCGCCACGCGATCGACCTCGCGCAGAGCGGATTCATTCCGCGCGAGCCGCAACGCGGCGAACCGAGCGTTACGCGACCGATCGTCAAGGGCGATCTCGAGATCGATTGGAGGTGGGACGCGGCTCGCATCATAAATACCGTGCGCGCCTTTTCACCCCGGCCGGCCGCCCGCGCGACCGTCGCGCGGACGCCGCTCAAAGTGCTGCGCGCCGAGATCGGCACCGGCTCCTCGGGTTGCGAACCCGGCGAAATCGTGGGCGTCACGCCCCCGTCGGTAACCGTCCAATGCGGCCGCGGCGCCGTCAACCTCGTCGAAGTCATCGCCCCCAACAAGCCCGCCGCGACCGGCGCCGCCTTCGCGTCACACATCGCCCTCAACGACCCCAAAGGATAGGACCCATGGTAAGAGTGCCCGCCGAGTTCCCGGAGAGCCGTTCCAATTAACGCTCGCGAAGTTGCGCTGGCCGTCTTGCGCGATGTGTTTCCGGTGGAGCAGCCGGCGATCGATCGGTCCGCGCAGGAATCGCTCGATTATCGGATTCGCAAGTCGACGTTGAGCGACCGGGATCGAGCATTCGCAACCGAACTCGCCTACGGTTCGATCAAGATGCGACGCGCGCTGGATTGGTATTTGCGGCCGTACACGGGGGCGCGCGATAAACCGCTGCCGCCGACCATTGCGGAGATTTTGCGGCTTGGCGTTTACGAGTTTGCGTACACGAGCGCGCACGAGCACGCGACCACCAACGAATTGGTGAACCTCGCAAAACGGTACGGCCACCGCGGCACGGCGGGCGTTGTAAACGCCGTCTTGCGTTCGTTCTTGCGCGACAAACCGGGCCCGCCGCAGCGCGAAGATTTCGAGAACGAGGACGAGTATCTCGGCGTGAAATATTCGTTTCCAACGTGGGTCGTGCGGCAATGGCGCGCCTGCTTCGGAGACGAACGCATCGAAGCGATTCTGGACGCGAGCAACGCTCCGGCGCAGAGCGCCGTCGCAATCAACCCCGCCAAGACGACGCTCGACGCGGTTGGGGCGTGGTTCGTCGAACGCGGAACGACCGCGGTGGCCTCGGAGTTCGCGCGCGACTCGCTGCTCGTGGGTGACGCCTCGCTCGCGCGTTCGGGCGAACGCGATGCTGCCGGGGCTTGGTGGGTGCAGAGCGAATCTTCGGCCATGCCGGTCGACATTCTCAATCCTCAGCCGGGTGAGGCGATCCTGGACGTGTGCAGCGGACGCGGCAACAAAGCGCTGCAGAGCGCGGGACGTCTCGGCGGCGAGGGATCGTTGACGTGTATCGAACGCGACGTGCGCCGCTCCTCAACGCTCGAGCGGCGTTTGACCGATGCCGGATTCAGCGCGACCATCGTCACGGGCGACGCTACCGAGCTCGATCTCGATCGACGCTTCGATCGCCTGCTCGTCGACGCGCCATGTTCGGGCATCGGCGTCATGGGCCGTCATCCCGAGGCGCGCTGGCGCAAGCGCGCCGACGATGGCGAACGGCTGGCGCAGACGCAGCGGGCCTTGCTCGACGCGCTGACGCCTCGATTGTACGATGGCGGCTCGCTGGTCTACGCGGTCTGCTCGACCGACCCGAAGGAGACGACCGAGGTCGTCGAGTGGTTGCTGCAGACCCACAACGTGCAGCGCGGTTTGATTCCCGCGAATTACGAGCCGCTGCAAACCGTCGACGGCGACGTGCTCGTACCGCCGGGCTTGGGCGGTCGCGACGGATTCTTCATCGCGAGGCTCGAGCGCCGAGCATGAGCCTCTTCGCACGGATCGAGGAAGCGTGTGCGGCGTTCATCGAGCGCGCGTTCGCCAAGACGTTCCCGAGCGACCTCGAGCCGGCTCAAATCGCCCGCAAGCTCGTCGCGACGATGGAGACGCGCACGCAGAACGACGACGGGCGCATGAGTTCGCCCTCACATTTCACCGTGTTGGTCCACACGTCGGACTTCGAACGCCTCGCACCTCATCGCGAGTATCTCGAACGCGAATGGGCCGCCCTGCTGGCCGATGTGGCCGGCCGCGTCGGCATCACCTTCGGCGGAGTCGATCCGGTCGTGGAGCTCGACGAACAGATCGGCATCGTTGCCGGTTCGGTCGAGATCGAGGCGTGGTCTCCGGAATCGCCGGAGCCGGCGAACGCGAACGGCCCGTCGCACAACGGGTTCGTGCTGCGAATGGTCAAAGGCGTGCCGCCGGACGCAGTCTACGCGCTCAAGCGCACCACGCGCGTGGGACGCAGCGAAGATCGGGATCTTTTTTTGGTCGATCCGAGCGTTTCGCGCGCGCACGCCATCATCGAGACCGACGCCGGCTGGCCGGTACTGCACGATCTCGGATCGACCAATGGAACCTTCGTTAACGGCGAACGAATCAGTAGCCAGCGCCTCGAAAACGGCGATGTGGTTGCCTTTGGAAACACACAGCTGCGCTTCGAGGCGCTCGACCCTTGACGTTTGCCGCGCACATGCGCCTGGGCTCGCTGGAAATCTTGACCGCGCTCGTCGTTTTCGGTGTGGTGACCAACCGGATCCGTCCGCGTCCGCCGGCGGACCCCGCAGCGTTCGCGCCGCTCCGCATCGAATTCGAAATCGGCGAGCCGGGCGTCGGCAAACGCCGGGCCGGCGCGCCGCTACCCTGCGTGGTGGGCCGGGCCTCGGACGTGGAGGTGCCGCTCGCGGACGGCGAGGTCAGCCGCCGGCACGCAAAATTCGATGCCGAGGGCGGAGTCGTCTACCTGAGCGATCTACGGAGCAGCAATGGAACGTTCTTAAACGGGGAACGGGTTACCGAGAGCATCGAAGTGCGGCCCGGGGATATACTAGATGTGGGGTCTACGCGAATGACGATCTTGGATCGGGACCAATGGAAGTAGCGGTCAGCGGCGATCGCGGCTGCGTGCTTTCGGCGCGTCTCGCTCCGGCGACGTATCTGTTTGCGGTCGCACACGGTTTCGGCACGATCGACGGCGAGCCGCCGGCACGCGTCGCGCTCGGGCGCCTGCGAGGTGAGTTCGAACGGCGCTCGCGTAACGATCGGTTGCGGCGCGTGCAACTCCGGCCGAAGGCCGTGACCGGCGCGCTGATCGGCGCGCTCGCGCGCGTGAACGGCGATCTGTATTCGCGTTCGGCCTCGCACGACGATTACGTAACCAGCGGCTGCTCGGTCACCGCCGCCCTCGTGATCGACGCGCGGGTCTATCTCGCGCACGTCGGCAGTACGGCCGCCTATCTTTCGCGCGACGGCTACGTGGTCGGCCTCACCAAAGACGATGCCTTCGATGCCGATGGGCTTTCCGTTTTAACGCGAGCCGTTGGAATCGAGCCGCATCTGGAAGTCGCCGTCTGCAGTTTCGCTTTGACCGGCGGCGATGCGCTCGTGCTCTCCGGGCGGCGCACGCGAACGAGTGACGACCGCCGGCGCCTCTCCGAGCAGCTCGTGTGGGGTCCAGGCCACGCTGGCAAAGACGATCTGCTCATCGTGCGCTACGACGCTGAAGTGGAACCGGCGAGCTCGGCGGCGTGCGCGCCGCCGCTCTGGCGCACGGTTCTCACGACGCTTGCCGCGACTGCCGCGTTCTACGCCGCTCTGTGCCTCCAGTAACTATCACGCTTCGGCGCCTCGCTCCAACGGCGATCGCGATCGCCGTCGCCGCGCTGATGCTTTCGTTCGTGCCGCCGAAAACGGTCACGCCCTGGTTACTGGTCGTGCTCGCCTGCGCGAGCGTCGCATGGGTGCTCTGGCAGCCCAAAGACGCGCGCCGTGACGACGTGCTGCCCGCCATCGCAATCGTGCTCTCGGCGCTCGGCTTAACGCTGGTGGCCCGCATCTCGCCGCAACTTGCCCACAAGCAGCAATACTGGCTGCTGATCTCCCTGCTGCTGGCGATCGTGGCCGGTCCGGCGTTCACGCAATTCCGGCGGTTGGCATCGTTTAAGTATTTGTGGGTGCTGGGATCGCTCGTCCTATTTCTCATGCTCGTCATCTTCGGTCAAGAAGTCAACGGCGCGAAATTGTGGATCAAACTCGGTCCGGTACAATACGAGCCCGTCGAGCTGATAAAACTGTTCATCGTGTTTTTCTTGGCGGCCTATCTCGCGGAGACGGCCGACGTCATCGCGACGGCGAAGCCGTGGTCGATACGCGCGAACGTGAAGTATTTGGGACCGCTCTTTTTGGGGTGGGGCGCTTCGATGGCGATCCTGATCCTGCAGCGCGATCTCGGCATGGCGACCCTCTTGCTCGCAACCTTTGCCGCCTTGCTCTACGTGGCGACGCGCCGAATCGATCTGGTGATCGGCGGGTTCGGCGTCTTCGGTGTGGTTGCGCTTTGGGCGATGCACCACTATAGCTACGTGGCAACGCGCATCGCCGTCTGGCGCAATCCGTTCGCCGACCCGCTCGGCGCCGGCTATCAGGCCGCGCAGGGGTACTACTCGCTGGCCGCCGGCGGTCTCTTCGGCACCGGCTACCGCTTGGGCCATCCGGGATTCATTCCCGATGTCGGGACCGATTATATCTACGCCGCGTTCTCCGAAGAATTCGGCGCGCTCGGCGCGGTCGTGTTGCTCGGGCTCTTTTTTCTGCTGGTGCGGCGCATTCTCGGCGTGGCGTTCTCGCAACCCGATCTCTACACGAAGCTGCTGGCGGTCGGTCTTTCGGCTACGCTCGGTTTCCAAGTCGTGATCATCGTGGGCGGCGTCATCGGACTCTTCCCGCTCACCGGAATCACGCTCCCGTTCATCTCCTACGGCGGCAGTTCGCTCGTCGCAAACTTCCTACTCGTAGCCCTAGCCTGGGCAATGAGCGCCCAACCCCTCTGTCATCCTGAGCCCGTCGAAGGACGGACCCACGGTTCGACAAACTCACCATGACAAACGCGCCCCCCCTCTTTGTCATCCTGAGCTTGTCGAAGGACAGAGCTCGTCGAAGGACAGAGCTCGTCGAAGGACCAAGTTGTCGAAGGGCGTTTTCGAAAGGACGTGCTGTATGCGACCATCATCTCTCATCGCACTTAGCGGCATACTGGCCGTGGCGCTGCTCGCGACGGGCTGTTCGAAGAACAGCACCTCGACGGACACGAGCACGACGACGAGCAGCGCGACCACCGCTCCGAAATCGGCGGGCGGCGCCGCGAATGCGCACGGCGCGCAAGTCTTTTCGAGCAACTGCGCGAGTTGCCACCAGGCCGCGGGCCAAGGGCAGCCCGGCGCGTTTCCGCCGCTGGCCAAGAATTCGGTCGTTACGGGCGACGCGGCCAAAGTGATCCACATCGTGAAATACGGTTTGACCGGCAAGATTCAAGTGAACGGCCAGAGCTACAACGGCCAGATGCCGCCGTGGAAGGGTCAACTCAGCGACGCGGACATCGCATCGGTGATTACCTACGTGCGATCGTCGTGGGGCAACTCGGCCGGGCCGGTAACCACGGCGCAAGTGACCGCGGTCAAGCAATAGCCGCGAGAAAGTCGCACGCGAAGAGGCGCTCGACGTAGCCGAACATCGGCGCGTCGACGCGCCGCAAGCGCTCGCGCGTGGCGCGCGGCCAAAACGATTGCGGATCGTTGGCCTCGACGTACGCGCGCAGGCTTTCGGCAAAATATTCATCCAGGCCGGTAGCGGCGTACGGCGTAACGAACGCGCGGGCATCGGCGAAGAGCCGGCGCAGTGCGGGATCGACGCTCGAACGGTAGACACCGCCCCCGAGCGCGCAGTCCAAGGCGTGACCGAATTCGTGGGCCACGGTCATAGCGCTGCGCGATCGCAAATACATGCAACGCTCCTCGACGACGAAGAGGCCGGCCGGCGGCGCCGGCCAGCTATCGACGTCGACGCCGAGCCGCTGCAGCGCCGCCGAAGCTTGCGCGTAGCGCTGATTGCGAAGCAGCGGAACGACGCGAACGCCGTGACGGCTCGCGTAGGTGAGAGCGGGCGCACCGAATCGTGCGAGCGTTCGCGCGATCGCGGCAACCCCGGTGACGCCGAGCGTCGAGCGCGTGTCGATAAGATCGAGGGCGAGGTTCGCAATCGATTGGTCCATTCGACCGACTCTGCCGCACGCAGGTGACGCTGAGGTTGCCGGGGGTTTGCCGGCTCGCCGTATTTCACTGCGGCGGGAGCCCCGCACCCGCGCGCGAAACGCCTGCAGGATGATCGTCGAAACGTTTGCATCGACCGATCCTCATGCCCGGATTGCGGCGGCGATTCTGCGGCTGATCTTCGGAGAATCCTATGCGCGCCGATTCGCCGTGTGCCTCTGGGACGGCACCGAGATCCCGGCCGAGATCCACGCGGATTTCACGCTGCGAATCAACACCCCGGCGACGCTGCGAATGGCGTTCGCGCCGCCGGTCGATCTCAACGCCGGGCGCGCCTTTGCCGCCGGCCTGCTCGAATGCGACGGCGATATGGAAGCCGCGGTCGACGAACTGTACCGGGCGCTCGAACGCATGCCGCGCCCCACGATGGCGCGGCTCTTGCTCTTGCTGATGCGCTTGCCGAAGGGCAAATTTCCGCCGCTGCACGAGGCGCGTTTGAACGGCCGCATGCATTCGCGCGCGCGCGATCGCGCGGCCATCGGATTCCACTACGATCAGCCGGTCGATTTTTACCGGACGTTTTTGGATCGCGAACTGGTATACTCGTGCGCTTACTACGACGATGGCGTCGACAATCTCGACGACGCGCAAATCGCGAAGATCGATCACACGCTGCGTAAATTGCGGCTCGCGCGCGGCGAACGGCTGTTGGATATCGGCTGCGGATGGGGCGCGCTCGTCGTGCGCGCGGCCAAGCAGTTCGGGGCCGACGTGCTCGGCGTAACGCTGAGCCGGGCGCAGTACGAAGAGGCGCAACGACGGATCGCGGCGGCCGGCGTGGAGAGCCACGCGCGCGTCGAGTTGTGGGATTACCGCGAACTGCCAAAGACGACGTTCGACAAGATCGCGAGCATCGGCATGTTCGAACACGTCGGCCGTTCCAAGCTCCCCGAGTATTTCGAGACGGCGTTTTCGTTGCTCAAACCCGGCGGATTGTTTCTAAATCACGGCATCGCCGAACAAGGGCCGGGGCGTAAAGGCGGCAAGTCGAGCGGGTTTATGGAGCGGTTCATCTTTCCCGATGGCGAGCTGGTGGCGGTTTCCGACGCGCTGCTCGTAGCGGAACGAGCCGGTTTCGAGGTTCGGGACGTCGAGAATCTGCGCGAGCACTACATGCGAACGTTGCGCGCGTGGGTTGCGAATCTCGAGCGTAACGGGTCGACCGCGATAGCGACCGCCGGAGAGCAAGCGTTTCGAACGTGGCGGCTCTATATGGCCGGCAGTGCACAGGGCTTTAGAATCGGGCGGATCGGCCTCTTTCAGTCATTGCTCGCCAAGCCCGAGGGTGGGGGACGCGTGGATCTGCCGCCGACGCGGCGCGAACTCTACGCCGGTTGAGCGCTTCGACACGCCGCGCAGCGGCCGTGCAGGCTCACGAGAACCTCGCTCACTTCGACGCCATGCGTACGAGCGAGATCGCCGACGACGCGTTTGGGGATTTGGTAGTCGACGTCTTGCACGCTGCCGCAGCGGTCGCAGCGAAAATGCGCGTGGGCCGCGCCCGAGGGTTCGTAGTACGCGCTATCCGCTCCCGGAAGCAGAATCTCGGCGACCAGGCCCATGTCGCGCAAACGGGCGAGCGCTCGATAGACGGTCGTGAAACCGATGCCCGGCTGCCGGTCCTTCGCGAGGGCGTAGACGTCGGACATAGCCAAGTGCGTACCTCGGCCCTGTTCGCGGACGATCTCGTACACGAAGCGGTAGTTTTTGGCCAAATGGGGCTGGGCGGAGGTGAGGCTGTCGGTCATAAGCTGGCGCCATTGTACCATATCCTCCTCGCAGGCAAGGAACTGAACGTCATTTTCAAGGGGAAAACTGAATGAACCGATGGGGCCGGCTATTGGTCGCGATCGCGGTTTTTACCGTGCCCGCAACCGCTGCGAGCGCGCACGTGGACGGCGTCGATGTGGCGAGTCGCGGCCCGTACCTGGCGGGCCGCTCGTTCGGTTCGGCCGGCCCCTACGAGCGCATCGTCGGCCGGATGCACTTTGCCGACGATCCTCGCGCCGCGCGCAATAAAGCGATCGTCGATCTCGATCGAGCGCCGCGCGACAAGCATGGATTGGTGGAATCCGCCGGCGATCTGGAGATCTTAACGCCCAGAAATCCCGCAAAACGCAACGGGACCGTGCTCTTCGAAGTGAGCAATCGCGGGGGCCGCTCGCTGCCCGCGTGGTTCGATCTCGCGAGCGGCCACGGTCCCGACGATCCGGGCGATGGATTTTTACTCGATGCCGGATACACGCTCGCGTGGGTCGGCTGGCAATTCGACGTTCCTCGCGATGCAAAACATCTGCGTCTCGACGTGCCCGTCGTAACGGAAAACGGGAAGCCGATTACCGGACTCGTGCGCGACGACGACGTGCCGTCGGAACGCTCGTCGTACATGGACCTGGCGCATCGCGGACATGTTCCCTACCCGGTCGTCGATCCGAACGACCCGGCGAACGTGCTGACGGTTCGCGACGAGGTGAACGGTCCGCGGATCGTGATACCCCGCAGTGCGTGGCGATTCGCAACCGATCGGCCCGCGATCCGTTACGACGCGGGATTTACGCCCGGCAAAATCTACGAACTCGTGTATCGTGCGACCAATCCAGTGCCGGTCGGGTTGGGTTTGGCTGCCGTTCGCGACGCCGTTTCGTATCTCAAGTACGATCCGCATGCGATCGTTCCGGCAAAGCGCGCGTATGGATTCGGTATCTCGCAGAGCGGCCGCTTTCTCCGCCACTTTTTTTACCAAGGCTTCAATCGCGACGAACGCGACCGAGAAGTCTTCGATGCGATCCTCGCTCACGTTGCGGGCGCCGGTCGCGGGAGCTTCAACCACCGGTTCGCGCAGCCGTCGCGCGACGGACCGAGCTTTTCATCGTTTTTCTATCCGACCGATCTCCCGCCGTTCACCCTCGACGGAGGGATCGATCCCGCGGTTAAGATCGTTCTCACCAATTCGTCCTACGGATACTGGGGCCGTGCGGCATCGCTGACGCATACTACGATCGACGCCTCGCGCGACGCCGCCTTGTCACCGAACGTGCGCGAATACTTGCTCGCCGGCGGGCAGCATTTTTCGCTGCCGATCGATACGGGTCGAGAACCGTTCCTGCAAAATCAACCGGATATTCTCGACTACCGGTATATGATGCGCGCGCTCTTGGTGGACCTCGATGCGTGGGTACGTCGCGGTACGAAGCCGCCTGCGAGCCGAATCCCGACAATTGCGGCCAAGACGCTCGTGCCGCTCGATCGCGTCGCTTTCCCAACGATCCCCGGCGTGACGTTTCCGCAGTACTATCGCATGGTCTATCGCGTCGACTACGGTTCGCGATTCGCAAGCGACGGAATAGTCGATAACGAGCCGCCGCTCGTGGGCGCCGCGTATCCCGTGCTGCTGCCGCAAGTCGATGCGGACGGCACCGACCTCGCCGGCATCCGCCTGCCGGAGATCGCCGTGCCGCTGGCAACCTACACGGGGTGGAATTTGCGCAGTCCATCGGTCGGCGCTCCCGCGAAGACGTCGGATTTTTACGGCTCGTTTCTCCCGTTCGCTCAAACGCGCGCGCGGCGGCTGGCAACCGGCGATCCGCGACTCTCGATCGAGGAACGCTATCCAAGCGAAGACGTCTACTTGGCGCTCTATGCGGCTGCATCGCGAATACTGGTGCGCCAACGCCTCGTGCTTGCGGCGGATCGGCCGGCGCTGCTAGACCGAGCGCGGCGGCTGTGGATGCGCGTTCACCAACCGTAACGCGCGCCGCCGCCGCGGCTTGGATCGAACGAGCGACGCTCTTGCTCTTTTCCATCGCCTGGTGGTAGTATGAAAAAACTGAAAACCATTTTCATAATCTGTGAGGGACCATGAGCAAAAAAGAGATCCTCACCACGCGCCAGGGACACCCGGTTCGGGACAACCAGAACCTTCGAACGGTCGGCGAGCGCGGTCCGGCCACGCTTGAGAACTATCATTTCCTCGAGAAGATGTCGCACTTCGATCGAGAGCGCGTCCCGGAGCGGGTGGTCCACGCGCGCGGGGCGGGAGCGCACGGCTACTTCGAATCCTACGGCAAAGTCGGCAAAGAACCGGCGAACCGTTTCACTCGCGCTAAAGTCATCACCGAGGCCGGCCATAAGACGCCGGTGTTCGTGCGCTTTTCAACCGTCGGCGGCGGCAAGGAGTCGCCCGAGACGATGCGCGACCCGCGCGGTTTCGCGGTAAAATTCTACACCAAAGACGGCAACTGGGATTTGGTCGGCAACAATCTCCCGGTATTTTTCATTCGGGACGCGACCAAATTTATGGATCTCAATCACGCCGCGAAGCCCGACCCGAAAACCAACGTCTACGAGCCCTGGCGCTTTTACGATTTTGCCATGCACCAGCCCGAGATGCTGCATTTGATCACGTGGGTTAAGAGTCCGTGGGGCATTCCCGCGAATTATCGCGAGATGATCGGGTCGGGCGTGAACGCCTATCGTTGGATCAACGCCGATGGCGAATCGACCTTGATCAAATATCATTGGGTGCCCAAGCAGGGCAACCGCAATCTCACGGCCGCTGCGGCCGCCGAGATCCAAGCCAAAGATCACAATCACGCGACGCGCGATCTCTTCGAAGCAATCGATCGTGGCGACTATCCCGAGTGGGAGATGCAGATCCAGATGATGGCCGATAGCGAGCATCCGGAGCTGGATTTCGACCCGCTCGACGATACGAAAGTTTGGCCCGAGGAGCTTTTCCCGAAGCACCCGGTCGGCAAGATGGTCCTCAACAAGAATCCCGAAAACTATTTTGCGGAGGTCGAACAAGCGGCATTCGGTACCGGCGTGCTCGTTGACGGAATGGATTTCTCCGACGACAAGATGCTGCTCGGCCGTACGTTCTCATACTCCGATACGCAACGCTATCGCGTCGGCGCGAACTACCTGCAGTTGCCGATCAATCGGCCCAAAGTACCGGTGCGCACCTACCAGCGGGACGGACAGATGGCGTACTCGGTCGACGACGCGGGCGACCCGCACGTGAATTACGAGCCCACCTCGCGCGACGGCCTAACGGAAGCGCCGAAGCATAAGCGCGATTACTACCAGCCGGTTACGGGGCACGTGATGCGTCACGGCATCACGCGCACGCAGGACGACTACAAACAAGCCGGCGAGCGGTATCGCACGCTCGAAGGCTGGGAACGCGAGGACCTGCTGGCCAACATCGGCGGCGATCTCAAGGGATGCCCGGAGAATATCGCGCTGCGTATGGTGTGGCATTTCTATCACTGCGACGCCGACTACGGAACGCAGCTGGCAACGCGCGCCGGCCTCGATCTGAAGAAAGCGCTCAAACTCGAACCGCTAGAGGGTCATCCCGGTCCGAATAAGCGGCGCGAGCTAACGATCACCGGCACCAACGGCGCAACGAGCAATGGCTCGAAAAAACAGGAGCATCCGGTCGGAACGAACTAGCTGGCGCGAATGTATCTCTTGTTATCGCGATACGTCCAACCGCTCGATGCCGTGGAACGCTTTCTTGCCGAGCATCGAGCGTATTTGGATCGGTACTACGCGAGCGGACTCTTTCTCGTATCGGGTCCGCAAGAGCCGCGAGTGGGCGGGGTCATCGTGACCGCCGACGCTTCGCGCGAAGACATCGAGCGCGTACTCGCCGAGGATCCGTTCGTCCGCGAGGGGATCTCGGAGTGCGAAATCGTCGAATTCAAGGCCACGAAGCGCGCCGGCGGATTCGAACCCTAACGCCCACGCCAAAAACGGGAAGGCCCGCCCAGAGGGCGGGCCTTCGACCGTGTCGCGTATGCAGTTACCCGCATACCGGGTGTGGGCGACTGAGACATTATGACACGAAATTCGTGGTTTCAAATGGTCCTTGCTACCTACTTGGGGCCTATGCCCCAACGGGGCTGGGTCGAAAATCAGTGGGTCGGAGGTCCTAAAAGTCGCAGGCACCCGCTCAATCCTTTACGAACTCTTGGCAATCAGGAGGCCGCTCGCGGGTTTTTCTCGTGCCGGCTAGTCAGGATGACCTATGCACCGCCCACCGGGAGGGACAAACCCATGATTCACGCCTTGATCGCCCACGCGGCTCTCGTCGGCCACTTCCTCCATAGCATCGTTGTTGCGCTTTCCGGCGGTGGCGAACTCGGCGGGTAAAACCCGCTTAAGAGCGCGTCAGAACTCAAGTTTCCGAAGCGGCCGACCGATTCATTGAGTTGACGGGTGAGTTCTTTTTGAGCTTCCCGCCTACCCATGGACGGGAGGGTGTATGCAACGGATCGTCTCGATACGCTCGAGGCCGCAGCCATTCGAAGATGCTTTAGAAGCGTTTGCACTCGCACGTAACAGCGAGTGCATTGCTGCATTGCACCATCATGGAACGTTCGAGGCTGCGATCCTGCGAGCGCGGACGCTCATGCGGATGCGTCGCTTGCGGGATGCCGAACAAGTCGTTCGCCATACCCATCCTCGAGCGGATCGCCTCGATGATCTGGCGCACTGTTACATGCTGCTAGGGACGATTCTCGAGCGAAAAAACGACCGCGACGGTGCCGATGAGGCACGTCTCGACGCGCGCGCCTATGCGTTCAGCATACCGTCAGTCGCGCTTCATTCCGAGTTGCGCTACTATGAAGCCCACGCTGCCGTACTCCGGCGCGATCTTCCGACCGCGCAAAAGATTGCTCAAGAGGCCTTGAGCGAAGTCCCCGGATCGCACGACGAACCGCATTCGCGCCCCTTGGGAGTAGCGCGCGCATATCTCTTCGAGCTGCTCGGGTTCATCGAAGGGCACCACGGCAGATTTCACGATCAAATCGCCTGTCTATCCTCCGCTCTCTATGAATTGGACACGCTCGACCGGCGCGATGTCTGGGCCGAAGCGTCGCTGCTGAACAACCTCGCGTCCGTGGTGGGCGAACTGTACGTGCCGCACATCGAAACGACCATGCGCTCACGCGCCGAATCTTTGCCATGGAGCACGGAGACTCACGGATGGGCCTACAACGTCCACCGCGCCCTCGGATGGCATTCGGCCCTCGCCGGCGACGTGTCGAACTGCATGCGCGACCTGCGTGAAGCCGATGTGTTCGCAACCTCGAACGCGTGGCGAATCGACGCCCTGCTCGATCGCGCGTATCTTTTCCACGAACTCGGCGAGGCCAATGCGGCGCGCGATAGGTTGGACGAGGCACACCGCCTGTCGCAGACCGTAGACTGGGCATCGACGGACGGCGAAGAACGTTTGGCTTTACTCTGGCTGGCAGAGAATATGGCGTCCCACAACATGGCGCATGCCGCGTTCGTGGTGAACCAGTATAAGGCGATTCGCAAGCCGCTCGACCCGCGTTTCGCCTACTCGAACGACCGCCGATTCCGCGGTCACGAACTGGATGCGCTGGGCGCGGTCGCCGCGCTGACCGGGCAAACGATGCGAGGGCTGACGATGCTCAACGAGGCGCGCGATCTGTGGCAGACGCTCGGGTTTGCATGGCGGGCCGCGAAAACGGCGCGCACCATCGCAAGAATCACACACTCCGAGAGCGACTTGGCCGAGGCTCGCCATCGAGCGGCCCCTTGGCCGAACTCCTGGCTCGCTAACGCCGCCTGAGGGCCAAAGCTGTCAAGGGGAGAGCTCCTTGGCGCGTCAAATGAAACGTGCCCCCGGAAGAAGGGCTCGCCATGTTGATGCAACGGCCGGAACCACGATCGCGCCTTCCCGCTCTCGCGATTCACGACATCGATCTCGAAGTCGCCGTCCTCGCCGACGTGCAAGTGCACGCTAATGTCTATTGGAAGCAGTGGCTCTGGAAGCGGCCAACCGCGACCTGCGAACCGGAGGGCGCCTTTTGCACCGCACTCGCGATACGATTTGCCGTGACCGAATCGAAGGTCCGCGAGTGCTGGGCTCATTGGTACGAAGTGACGACCAGCTGGGAGTACGCCGCGGCCCTCTGCGGCGGAACGGACTTGCGCGAGATCGCGCGGCAACATGCAGGCCGATCGCACCGTCGCTGCCCCGGATAAGCGTTACCACCTCGGTTCGCTGACGCTCTCGTCGGAAGAGCGTGTCATTCGTCGCGCCGGCGTTGCCGTTCCCTTGGCTCCGAGAGCAGTCGACGTGCTGCTCGTGCTTCTCGCGAACGCCGGCAGCGTGGTAGACAAACGCGACCTGATGGAGAGCGTGTGGCCCGAGAGCTACGTCGATGAGGGAAATCTCACGCAAACCGTTTACGTTCTGCGCGCGTTTCTCAAAGAGCACGCGAGCGATGCGTGCGTTGAGAACGTTCGCAAGCGCGGGTATTGTTTGACGCTCGGCGATCCGCCGGCGAGCCGTGGACCGCGTCGCTGGCCGGGCGGCACGCTCCGCTGGGCCGGCGCGTTCGTCGCCGTGGCATCGGCGGTTCTACTGATTGCCTTCGCCAACGGGCCGCGTCCGCTCGATGCGCGAGCGATGGGGCAATATCTTTTGGCCAAGCAGTATCAAGAACGAGGCTCGCCGCAAAACCTGCGACGCAGTTACGATCTCTTTGCGGCGCTCGCCCGCGACTACCCGCACAGCGCTCTCGGTTTTGCCGGCGCGGCGCAAACCTCGGCAAGCCTCGCGTATTATGCGTCGTCGCCGGCGGAGGCGGCCCGCCTCCAAGGCCGCGCGATCGTCTCTGCGAACCAAGCCGTCACGAACGATGCGCATTCCGCCGACGCCGATGCCGCGCTCGGGGCCGTGCAGATGACGATCGAGCGCGACGACGTGGCCGCTGCCGCGTCGTTCGCTCGCGCTTTGCAGCTGAATCCAAACGATGTCGGCGCGCTTGCCTGGAGCGGGACGATCCTTTTGAATCAAGGCCGCATTGAGAAGGCGCACGCACTGTTCGCCCGCGCGGTTGCGATCGCTCCGAACGCGGCGGGCACCCTCTCGTCGCTCGCCTGGAGCGACTTTCTTTTACGCGACTACGGCGACGCCGTCGCGTTTTCGAGGCAGATGCTGGCGGAACGACAACTCGTGCCGCTGGCCCGCATCACGCTCGCAAACGCCTACATCGCGCGCAAGGAATACCGCAGCGCGCGGCCATTCATCGCGGCACTCCTGCAGAACCGATCGACGCGCGTACAAGCGCTCTCGCTGGCCGCCCGGGTCGACGCGCTCACCGGTCATCGCGATGCGGCGTTGGGCCGCCTCCAAACGTTGGAAGCCTCGATCGACCCCAGCACGATCGGCGATTGGGATGCGGCTTCGATCGCCGCCGCCTATTTGGCGCTCGACGACGCGCGCGACACGTTCGTTTGGTTGACGCGAGTCAGTCCGGCGGAGCGCCGAGCGATCGCGCGAGATCCGCGCTTCGCAACGCTGCAGCGCCGAGCGCGGTTTGCGTCTTGGATGGCGGATTGAGCGTTTCTTGAGCCATCCTTGAAGTAAACCTCGCTCGATTGGTCCAGCATGGTGCCATGCTTCGATCGCTGGCGCTCGTCGCGCTTTGCCTGCTTTGTTCGGGCACGAGCCCTCGTTTGCCCGAGCAGACCACCGGCATCGCGTACGCGCCGGACGGTAGCGACGTTCATCGTCTCGATCTGTATCTTCCCGCGGAGCGTGCCGGAGCGCCGCTGATCGTCTTCGCGCACGGCGGGGCGTTCATGTATGGCGATCGTCGCGACGACGTGGATGTTGGGAGAGCGCTCTCGCGGGCGGGGATGGCGGTGGCGATTCCATCGTACCGGCTCTTTCCGCAAACCGACGCGCAGGGCTCGACGCGCGATGTCGCGCTCGCTATTGCGTGGATGCTCGCACACGCTCGCGATTACGGCATCGATCCGACGTCAACATTTCTCGTGGGGCACTCGGCCGGAGCGCAGATCGTTGCGATGATCGGAACGCACCTGGAGTATCTACGAGAAGCGGGCGCCTCGCCGCGCGATATTCGCGGCGTATTCGCCCTCGCCGGGGCGTACGACGTGCGCGACTTGTCCGACGAGCCCGACTCGTGGAAACGCGTCGACGGCCACATTTACGGCGAGACCGCCGACGATCGCGCGCGGATTTCGCCGGCACTCACCGTCGATCCAGCCTCGCCTCCGGTCGAGGCAGTCTGCGGAACGGCCGACGACGCCGGATCGTGTCCCCGCACGATTTCTTTCGTCCGCGCTCTGCGGGCGGCCGGCGTCGAGTCCCAGGCGTTTCGCGAAATTGGCGCAGATCACATGGGCGTGCTGCGCGCCTTCCTTGATCCGCACGATCCGCTGGGGGCGGAATTTCGGACGTTCGTCGCCGCACACAGATAGGAGTACGTATGAAACGCAACGCATCGCGCGCCGCCGTCGTCCTTACGGCGCTGGCGTGGGCCGCATCGACGGCGGCCGCGCAACCGAGCGGAGCGGGGATAGAGAAGATCGCCGCCTATGCCGGAACCTGGCACTCGCGAACCGTGCACTACAAGACCGCCTACAGCACGGCGCGCGTGGAAACCGCGAGCGTCCGAAACGACTGTTGGCGAAGCGCGGGCTACTATGCGTGCGACCAGTTCGTCAACGGTCCGTCCGCCGCGCTGATCGTGTACACGTACGACGCGAAGCGCGATCTGTACCACACGAGCGCGATTCCGCCGGGCGGCAGTACGGCATCTTCAGGCGAATTGAAAATCGCCGGAAATACGTGGACGTTTCCGTGGACGGATCGTCAAAAAGGAAAAATCGTCTACGCCCGCGTCGTTAACGTGTTTCGAAACGCCGACACGATCGATTTTCGCGAAGAGTTTTCGCTCGACGACGCGCACTGGATTACGACGGCAATCGGCGTGGAGCACCGCGTAGCGTCGCCGTGAATCCGGACCTTACAGCAGCGTAACTTCTCCGGTCGCTAGATCGTACACGGCGCCGGCGATCTCGCACGCGGCGTTCGTCATGACCGGCGACGAGGCTCGTAACGCGTCTACATTGAGGCGCACGTTTTCGGCCACGGCGTTGCGCCACCAATCACCGGGACGACCCTCGGTGTTCTTTGCGGCCGGTTCGATCGCGTTGGCGAGCGTTTGCATGTGGCCCGGGAGGTGCGCGCCGGTCTTCACGAATTCAACCGCCGCGTGGACCGCGCCGCACGACGTGTGACCGAGCACCATTACGAGCGGCGTCTCGAGCATGGCGACTGCGTATTCGATCGACGCAAGCGCGTCGTCGCTTACGTAATTTCCGGCCAGGCGCACCACGAAAATGTCGCCGGGATCGCAGTCGAAGAGCATTTCCACCGGGACGCGCGAGTCTGCGCACGCGAGGACGGTCGCAAACGGCGCTTGTCCGCCGGCAAGCTCGCGAATCCGGGCGATGCTCGGTCGCGGTCGCGGGGTGCCGGCTACGAAGCGGGCATTCCCGTCGACTAAGGTTTTGATCGCGTCGCTAGGTGACATCCGGGCCTTCGGTTTGACGCCGAGCGCGGGCGGGCCTATCGGACGGCGGCTCCGAAGCGCGCGATGGCAATCGGAACGGAAAGGCCGCCTCCTTCAGAGACGGCCTTTCGCGCCCAATTAGAGTTGCCTACTTACAGGAGAGCGCGACTATCTGCTGCGCGTTGGCAGTTATTTGTAGTTTGCCCAGAGTGGAAGCCGGGAACGTCACGCTCGTTCCCGACGGCGCGGCGCTGGGGACTTGGGTGTTCTTCCAAGCTCCGTTATTGTACGAATCCAACGTGCACGCGGTCGCCGATCCGAATCCGTTGGAATCGGTTACGGTAACCGCCGGCGTGGAGTTGATATCGATTTCCGTCGAATTCGCATTGTAGATTGAGATGTAGAAGATCGGAGTCGCGCCGGACGTTGCGTTGTCGGCCGGCAGCGTGTTCGGCGAGATGTCGCCGTTGTTTAGCGCATCGCTGATCTGCACCGGGCCGCTGCCCGAAGTCGGCGCACCGAACTGTATGGTCGCGGAGATACCGTGATACACCGCCAGCGACGTAAGAGCCGGCGCCTGCCCAACCGAGAACGTCGTTGTCGTGGACGATCCTCCGAAGGTGTA
The DNA here is from genome assembly GCA_036559195.1 of Candidatus Baltobacteraceae bacterium. Taxonomy (NCBI): domain Bacteria; kingdom Bacillati; phylum Vulcanimicrobiota; class Vulcanimicrobiia; order Vulcanimicrobiales; family Vulcanimicrobiaceae; species Vulcanimicrobiaceae bacterium. The sequence goes on along the minus strand of DATBTN010000047.1, from coordinate 47,765 downwards.
AAGGCCCGGAGAGGTCGTTGGGCTCGTCGTGGGCGACGTTGTCGGATTCGTCGTGGGCGATGTTGTTGGGTTCGTCGTGGGCGACGTTGTCGGACCCGTCGTGGGCGCGGTCGTCGGAGCGGCGGTGGGTGGCGCTGCCGTATTGCCGCCTTGGCATGCAACAACGGCACCCGCTAAAACGAGTACCGCAAATACGCGCATTGAGAACCACATGAAGAGGCCTCCTTAGACAAGCTAATGCTTGCACAAACATGCGACTTAACTCGCAGTTTTCTAGGCGATCGGATGCTCCCCTGCACTACAACAAAAGGGGTCGAAGGGCCGGCTTTGCGCCTTTCGGAGATACAAAAGCGGCTCCGTTGCATTGCTGTTGCACGAAGCCGCGGAGTCGCGGAGCCCTTATCAATGAAGGGCGGAAATGGTAGCCCCAACGGGATTCGAACCCGTGTTACCGCCGTGAGAGGGCGGCGTCCTAGGCCTCTAGACGATAGGGCCATGCTCCCGGTCAGAGACTCGAACTCCAATAAACAGCTTCAGAGGCTGCTGTCCTACCATTAGACGAACCGGGAATATGTCATGTGGCTCGCCGGTTATACTACACGAAAGCGTCACGGTCATGCAAGGCTCGATTGCGGAGGCGCACGGCGTTGCGCCCCCCAAATGTCGGAGTCTGGCTATGGCAGTTCGGGCAGAGCATTCGCAAGTTATCTAATCGCCAATCGTCCTTGATCCCGTTTACGTGGTCGATTTGAACCGCGAGCGGCTTTCCATTCCAATCGGAGAGACCGCATTCCGAGCATCGATTTTCGAGGATTCCCGCCTGTAGCAGCCTCCGCTTGATGCTGACGCGCGAGCGGCACTCACGGTAGGTGTGGCCAGCGTCATAATAGCGTTGGATCTCGCTCCAATCGTACGTTCGCATACTCGCAGACTCGCATAGCGAGGTGCCACCCCCCTGGCATGTTCGGTCGTTTGTCGTCGCCGTCTACGGGGAATATCGAAACCCCAGGGCGCATCAGTCCGCTTTCTTTGCTTTCTGCCATTTGTTCCGGGAGGTCTTCGTGCAGGCTATCGTTTTGGTCGGCGGTGAGGGAACGCGTCTTCGGCCGTTGACCTACGGTACCCCAAAGCCCATGGTGCCGATCATGAACGTGCCGTTCCTGGCACGTACGCTCGAGCGGCTTCACGAAGTCGGGATTCGCGACGTCATCCTTCCAGCGGGTTACTTGCCCGAGGCGATCACCGAGTATTTCGGCGACGGCTCCCAGCTCGATATGAAGATCACCTACGTGATCGAGACCGACCCGCTCGGCACCGCCGGCGCCCTCAAGAACGTCGAGGAGCACATCACCGGTCCGTTTTTCGTGCTCAACGGCGACGTGCTCACCAGTCTCGACCTGCGTGCCATGATGGCGTATCACGCAGCGAAGGGCGGCCTCGGCGCGCTTCATCTCATTAAGGTAGACGACCCCTCGGCGTTCGGCTGCGTCGTGCACGACGGCGAGGGACGCATCTCGGCCTTCGTCGAGAAGCCGCCGAAGGGCACCGCGCCGACCGACGAGATCAATGCCGGCACGTACCTCTTCGAGCGCGAGGTCCTCGATCTGATTCCGCCCGGCCGCAACGTCTCGATCGAACGCGAGACCTTTCCGAAGATCCTGGCGGAGGACCGCGGTCTCTTCGCCTTCACCACCGACGACTATTGGATCGACCTTGGGAAACCCGAGGCCTATTTGGCCGCCCACCACGACATTCTCACGGGCGCGATGCCCCTCGATATGGAGCCCGGCATCTCCGGGCGCGGTGCCGCGGGCGTCAGCCACGAGAATCTGCTCGAGCCGGTCCACGTGGGCGCCGGGGTTAGGATCCATCCGAGCGCCGTGGTCGGGCCGCACGTCGTCCTCGGAGACGGGTGTTCGATCGGCGCCGGAGCGGTCATTCGCGATTCCGTGCTCTGGGACGGGGTGACGCTCGAGGACGGCGTCTCGATCGTCGAGAGCATTGTCGCCAGCGGCGCGCGGCTGGGCAAAGGCGCCCAGATCGGCGCCGGCAGCGTCATCGGGCACGACGTCGCGGTCGAGCCGGGGACGGTCGCGGCCCCGAACTCGCGGATTGGCTCACCCACCCCAACGGGCGCCTAGGCGCCTAAGAAGAGGAACCAGAGCAGCGGCCCGCAAGGTTTATCCTCTCGGCCGTGCGGGTATATCTTCCGTACAATCGGCGAAGGAATCGTGTCGGCTTTGCCTTCGCGCGTGTTCTGTGTTCTCCGAACTCGCAGCCGGCAACAACATGGGAGTAACTGGGTGACTGGTAGACCTGCAGACGCGCTCGTCGTCGGCTCCGTTCCGCGTACCCTCTTTATGGGGTCCTTTCCGCCGCGGGAATGTGGGATTGCGACGTTTACGAAGGACGTGGTCGATTCGTTCGACAGCGCTTTTGGTACGAAGAGCGAGATCATCGCGATCGACGAACCGGGCGGCGACGTCCGGAAGTACGGTCCTGAGGTGGTCGCACGTCTGCAGCAGGACGACCGTAACTCCTACGCCGATGTTGCGGCGATCGTGAACGCGCATCCCGGCGAAGTACTGAACATCCAGCACGAATACGGACTCTTCGGCGGCGAACGCGGCGAGTGGCTGGTCGATTTGCTCGGCCGCATCGAAAAACCGGTCGCGATGACGATGCACACCGTTTTACCCGAACCCGACGAGCAGATGCTACGCGTGACGCGCGCGCTCATCGAGCACACCACGACCGTCGTGGTCCTCTCAGAAACCGGCAAAGATCTCCTGGCGCGCGTGTATGGAATCGATGCGAATAAGATACGCGTCATCCATCACGGCGTGCCGGACGTGCCGTTCCACGGTACCGACGCGGCCAAAGCGTCCTTCGGTATCGGCCAACGGATGGTCATCTCCACCTTCGGATTGATCAATCGCGGGAAAGGGCTCGAGTTCGCGATCGAAGCGATGCGCGAAATCGTGCGCCGCCATCCCGAGACGCTCTATCTGATTCTCGGTGAAACGCATCCCGTCGTCAGACGCCAAGAAGGCGAATCGTATCGCGAGTCGCTGCACGCCCTGGTGAGCGAGTACGGCTTGCAGCACAACGTTCAACTGATCGACAAATACTTAGATTTCGACGAACTCGTCAGCTATCTAGAGGCGACCGACATCTACCTTACGCCGTATCTTAATCCCGTGCAGATCGTCAGCGGTACGCTCGCCTACGCCGTTGGTTGCGGCAAGGCGATCGTCTCCACGCCGTACCTGTATGCCGAAGAAGTGCTCGCGCACAATCGCGGGTTCTTGTGCAACTTCCGCGATTCGAAATCGATCGCCAACACGATCAACGCCCTGCTCGACGATTCGTCGCTGCGGCGCGCCACCGAGCGGCGCGCCTATCGGTTTGGCCGGCAAATGACCTGGCCGCACGTTGCCGCGGATTACGGCCGGCTCTTTCGGGAGCTGGCTCCGCAGGAAGTTCGATTGGTGCATTCTGCCTAGCTTTGATTCGGTACGTGCGGTGCCGACGCTCGAACATCTGATCGCACTGAGCGACGACACGGGCATCATCCAACACGCCGTCGAGGACATCCCGAACCGGTCGACCGGCTACTGCATCGACGACGTCTCGCGAGCGTTTATCGTCGTGCTGCAGAAGCTCGATCTCGACCCGCACAACGTCGCCGCCAAACGCATGGCTTCGACCTATCTCTCGTTCATGCACGACGCGCAAGTGGATGACGGGCGTTTCCATAATTTCATGAGTCACGATCGTCAATGGCTCGACGAGGTCGGCACGCACGATTCGGTCGGCCGAACGCTGTGGGCGCTCGGGTACGGCATGCGATTCGCGCCGCGCGATACGTGGCGCAACGTGAGCAAACGACTCTTGGATCGAGGAGTGCGCGCGCTCGAATGGCTCTCGTACGATCGCTCGCAAGCCTACGCGATGCTCGGATTGGCCCACGCCATCGACGCGCCGGGCGTAAACGAGGCCGACGTCGCGCGCTACAAGCGCGGCTTGCGCCAACTCGCCGATGCGTTGAAGCGCTCGTTCCTGGAGAACCGCGCCGGCGATTGGGAGTGGTTCGAGCCGATGATGACCTACGACAACGCGCGCTTGCCGGAGGCGCTCTTGCGCGCCGGCTTGACCCTGCGCGACGACGAACTGGTGGCCATCGGGCTCAAGACCTTTGCATTTTACGAGCGCACGACCGTAGAGCACGGCATCTACGTGCCGATCGGCAATAACGGCTGGTATCCGCGCGGCGGGCCCCGCGCGCGCTACGCGCAGCAGCCGCTCGAAGCGGTGGCGCTCGTCGATGCCGCACTCGCGGCGCACGACGCAACCGGCGATCCGATGCACCGGGCGGCCGCCGAGGTCGGGCTCGAATGGTTCTACGGGCGCAACAGCCGCGGCATCGTCATGGCGCGCGGCGGCGGATGCCTCGATGGTTTGGGCGAGCACGGCGTCAACGCGAACATGGGCGCGGAGTCCACGCTGGCCTACCTGTCCGCAGCTTACTCGCTCGCGGCGCGGCCCGCAAAGACGCTTTCCGCAGTAAAATAGGCCCCGAGGCCGTTTTTGCTCCGGTGTCGAATAGATGCCGGATGATCTTGGAGACCGAGACCCTAAACGACGTACAATCCGCCGCCGTTCGCCACGCGAATGGCCCATGCTTGATCTTCGCCGGAGCCGGAAGCGGCAAGACGCGCGTTCTCACTCACCGTATCGCGTACTTGCTCAACGAGTTGGAGGTTTCCCCCGACCGTATTCTCTCCGTGACGTTTACCAACAAGGCGGCCGGCGAGATGAAGGCTCGGCTCTCTCGGATGGTCGGCGCGGTCACCCGCGACCTATGGGTCGGTACCTTCCATTCGATCTGCGTGCGTATCTTGCGCCGGGACGGCGCCCGCAACGGCATCGCTTCGAACTTCGCGATCATCGACGATACCGATCAGCGTTCGATCGTCAAAGAGATCATCGCCGACCTCGACTACGACGAGCGGCAGCTCACGCCGGGCGCTTGCCTTTCCGAGATCAGCAAGGCCAAGAACGCGTTGATCTGGCCGGATCAATACCACGAGCGCAACACGTCGTTTCTGGGCGAGCGCTACGCAAACGTCTACGCCGAGTATCAGCGTCGCCTGAGCGAATCCAACAGCTTGGATTTCGACGATTTGATCGTTCGCACGATCGATCTCTTCGACAAGGACGAACCGACTCGCACCAAGTGGCAGAAGAAGTTCCAATACGTGCTGGTCGACGAGTACCAAGACGTGAACTTCGCGCAGTACCGGCTGGTCGCCATTCTGGCTGAAAAGCACAAAAACATTACGGTCGTCGGCGACGACGATCAGTCGATCTATTCATGGCGCGGCAGCGACTACAAGATGATCCTGCGCTTCGAAGACGACTTTCCGGGCGCGAAGGTCTTCACGCTCGAAGAGAACTATCGCAGCACGCAAACCATTCTCAGTGCCGCTAACGCGCTGGTTGCCAACAACAAGACGCGCGCGCCGAAGAAGCTCTTCACCAGCCGCGCAGTGGGCGATCAGATCACGGCCTTCGGGGCCGACACCGAGCGCTCCGAGGCTCGTTACGTCGTTGAGAAGATTAAAGAACTCGTTCGCGACGGGTCGGCTTACAAAGATTTTCTGATCCTCTATCGCACGAACGCGCAATCGCGCGTTTTCGAAGAGGCCATGATCTCCGAAGGCATCCCTTACCGGGTCGTCGGCGGCGTCGGCTTCTACGCGCGTGCCGAGATCAAGGACGTCATCGCCTATCTGCGCTACATCGAGAACCCGTCGGATGCGCTCGCATTCAAGCGTATCGTCAACGTGCCGCGTCGCAGCATCGGCCAGCAGACGCTCGCGAGCTTGATCGGCGCCGCCACCGCGGAGCATCTCTCGGTCGGCGAAGCGATCTTCGATAAAGAGCTGCTCAAACGCGCGGTCCCCAAGAAGACGAAAGAACTCGAGCGATTCGCCGAATTGATCGGCGCCCTGCGCGACCGCCGTGCGGACTGCTCGATCGCCGACTTGCTCGTGGCCGTTATGGAAGAGTCCGGCTATCTGCGCGAACTGCGCAACGAAGACACCTCCGATGCGCGCGCGCGTCTCGAAAACCTCCAGGAACTCGTGGGCGTCGCTCGCGAGTACGAAACCAACGAGGAAGAGGCGACCCTCACGGGGTTCCTCGCGAACATCGCGCTCATCAGCGATCTCGATGCGCTCGACGAGGACGCGTCGTACGTTACGCTGATGACCCTGCACGGCGCGAAGGGGCTCGAATTTCCGAACGTCTTCCTGACCGGCTTAGAAGAAGGCGTCTTCCCGCACAGCCGCGCGCTGGTCGACATGACCGAACTCGAAGAAGAACGGCGCTTGGCGTACGTCGGTGTGACGCGCGCCATGGATCGGCTCTTCCTCTCGTACGCCGAGCGTCGCACGCTCTTCGGCAACACGTTCGCGCATCCGAAATCGCGCTTCTTGGAAGAGATGCCCGAGATCGAGATGCTCGGCGGCTTGGTGCTTCCGCGCCCGGCCGGCGGACGTTGGCGCGAAGTGGCGATTCATGAGACGGCCGGAGCGGGCGTCGGCATGGATCTGCAGGCCGGCAATAAGGTGCGTCATCCCAAATGGGGCGAAGGCACGATCATGGATGTGGTCGGCGGCGGCGGCGACGGCCTGGTCACCATCAACTTCCCCAACGTCGGGCAGAAGATGGTGATGCTCAAGTACGCACCCCTCGAAAAACTCACCTAGCGGCGGTCCGTGACACGCGTCGCGGTTGCGGGAGCGCTGGGCCGAATGGGGCGGTTGGCGTGTGATGCCATACGCCAAGCCCCCGATCTCGATTACGTCGGAGGCTTCGCGCGCACGCCGGTACCCGCCGACGGAATCGATGACGACCTCGAACGTCTGTTGCGCGAGCGCGCGCCCGACGTCGTCGTCGATTTTACGACCCATCCGAAAACGCTCGACGTCGCGAAACTCGCGATCGAGTCCGGCATCTCGCCCGTCATCGGAGCGAGCGCCTGGACCGATCTCGAGCGCGCCGACTTGTCGCGACGCGCGCAAGAACGCGGCATCGGCGCGATGCTCGTTCCGAACTTTGCGATCGGCGCGGTCCTGATGATGCGGTTCGCGCAGCAGGCCGCTCGCTATTTCCCGACCGCCGAGATCGTCGAACTGCATCGTGAGGGGAAGCTCGATACACCGAGCGGCACGGCGCGCGAAACGGCGCAGAAAATTCGCGATGGAGCGGGTCCGGCAGACGTGCCGATCCACAGCGTTCGTCTGCGCGGCGTGCTCGCACACCACGAAGTGCTCTTCGGCAACACCGGCGAGCTTCTAACGATTCGCCACGATTCGCTCGCGCGCGAATCGTTTGCCGCCGGTATTCTCCACGCCGTGCGCTCCGTTCGCGCTCTGCGCGGCCTGACGATCGGATTGGATTCGATCCTGCGAGATGCGAGCGCGTGAAAATCGCCGTCGTCGGCGCGACCGGAATGGTCGGCGAGACGCTGTTACGCGTTTTGGGAGAACGCGATCTCCCGGCGCACGATCTCGGCGCGTTTGCATCGCGCGATCGCAGCGAAGGCGCGCGCTATCGCGGCGCGCCCCTCGAGGTGCGCGCGACCAGCGACGAAGCGCTCGTGCCGTACGACGCCATTTTTTTTGCAAGTTCGGAGGAATCCAGCGGCCGGTACGCGCCGCCGCAACTCGAACGCGGCGCAATCGTGATCGATAATAGTTCGACGTTTCGCCTCACGCCGGGCGTTCCGTTGATCGTGCCGGAGGTCAATCCCGGAGCGATCGGCGCTTCCGACCGGCTTTTCCCGGTCGGCAATTGCACCGCGATCATTCTCTGCGTTGCGCTCGCGCCGATCCGCGACCTCGCGGGTCTCGCGCGCGTTCGCGTCGCGACCTATCAGGCCGTGAGCGGCGCGGGCCGTGCGACGCTCGAAGAATTCGATGCCGGTCGCGGACCGATCGTGGGAAACGTCATTCCACAGATCGGAACGCTCGACGATCGCGGAACCTCCGGTGAAGAAGCGAAGGTTCGCGAGGAAACGCGCAAGGTGCTCGAGCTGCCCGCACTCCCCATAAGCGTTACCGCCGTTCGCGTTCCCGTTCGCACGGCACACTCGGAGGCCGTTTCCTTCGAGACCGAGCGCCCTACCTCGGTCGACGAACTCGCGGCGGCATTCGAGCGCGCGCCGGGGATCGTCTATCATCGCGACGCGATCGTGACCCCGCGCGAGGTCGAAGGCACCGATCTGGTCCACGTGGCCCGCCTTCGGGCCGAAGACGCCGATGCGCCCGCCGGCCGCGGACGGCACTTCGCGATGTGGGTCGTAGGCGATCAGCTACGCAAGGGCGCAGCGACCAACGGAGTGCAGATTTTCGAGCTATTGCTCGCGCGCGGTCTGGTGCGAAGGTGAGTTCGCGTAACGCCGCAGTGTTGAAGTTCGGCGGCACGTCGGTCGCCACGGCGGCGCTGCGCGATATCGCGATCCTGCGTGTCAGAGAAGCTGCGGAGCGCGGCTTTGCTCCCGTCGCGGTCGTTTCGGCGATGGGCCGCGCGCCCGAACCGTATGCCACCGACACGCTTTTAGGGCTCGGCGGCGGCGCGCCCGGCACGCGCAATACCGACGCGCTGCTGGCCTGCGGCGAATTGATCGCCGCGACCGTCTTTGCCGCCATGCTCGATGCGGCGGGCGTCGCGGCGATGGCGTTCTCGGGCGAACAGGCCGGCATCATCACGAACGAAGCGTTCGGCGATGCGCGCATCCTGCGCGTCGAGCCGCATCGCATTCTGGCCGCGATCGAGAGCGGCGTGGTGCCGGTCGTCGCCGGCTTCCAGGGCGTGAGCGAACGCGGCGAAATCACGACCCTCGGCCGCGGCGGTACGGATCTTACCGCGATCGCGCTCGGGCATGCGCTCGGTGCGGCGCGGGTGGACATCTATACCGACGTCAGCGGCGCGATGACGGGCGATCCCCGGCGGATCGACGGCGCGCACACCATCGCGCGCGCCAGCCTCGATGAGATGACCGAACTTGCGGAACACGGCGCGAAGGTGATGCATCACAAAGCGGCAGACTACGCGCGCCGCATGCAGACGCCGTACTCGATCAAGGGCTTAAGCACCGACCTCGGCACGCTCGTCGACGACACGTTCGAACGCGAGCGGCCGGTGACCGGCGTCACGGCTTCCGGGCGCGTCACCTGGATTCGCGTGATTCGCGGCGACATTGAAGATCGCGAACGACGCATGCAGGTGGAGCTGCAGATGTTCGCTCGCATCGCCCAGGCGGAGATCTCGGTCGACCAGGTGACGATCAATCAGGCCGGCGTGTGTTTCGTTGTCGAGGGCGATCGCGGAAACGAGATCCGCCAACTCCTGGGAGATCTCAATTTGGCGGTGCGCGTACGCGAGGGCTGCTCGAAGCTCTCGGTCGTCGGCGCGGGCATGCGTTACGAACCCGGCGTCATTCACCGCATCGTGCGCGCGCTCTCGAGCGTCGATATCGAGATCATTCATTGCACCGATAGCAACATTACCGTTTCGATCCTAGTCCCGGCCGCCGACGCGGCGCGCGCCGAACAGGCCGTACACGATCAATTTCACCTCGAGCAAGGAGATCCGGTTGCGTAACCTCGGCACCGTCGTCACCGCGATGATCACTCCGTTCGATGCGCGCGGCGCCGTCGATCTTCGCGAAGCGAAACGCATCGCAACGTGGCTCGTCGATCGCGGAAACGATGGCCTCGTCGTTGCCGGCTCGACCGGCGAAGGACAAACGCTCGACGACGCCGAGCGCAACGCGCTTTTTAGCGCCGTTAAAGAAGCCGTTGGCGAGCGAGCCGCCGTGATCGCTAACGCCGGAACGAACGATACGCGTGCGTCGGTGGCCGCCGCGCGCGCCGCCGAGCACGCCGGCGCCGACGGCATTCTCGCGGTCGTTCCGTACTACAATAAACCGACGCAGTCGGGCATGCTCGCGCACTTTGGAGCGATCGCCGAGGCCACAACGCTGCCCGTCGTAATCTACAACATTCCGGGACGCACCGGAGCGAACATGCTGCCGCCCACCCTGCTCGAACTCGCGCGGCGCCACGGCAACGTCGCCGGCGTGAAAGAATCGAGTGGCGACCTCAAGCAGATCGGGTTGATCCTCAACGGGCGCGCCGCCGAGTTTCGCCTCTGGGCCGGCGACGATCATCTCTTCTTGCCGGCCCTGGCGATGGGAGCCGACGGCGTCGTTGGCGTTGCGACGCATCTATGCTCGCGCGAGTACCGGACGATGCTCGACGCCTTCCGCGCGGGCGAATCGCACGCAGCCGCTCGGATCCATCTCGGCCTGCTGCCGCTCATCGACGCGCTCTTCTCAACGACGAACCCGATCGCCATCAAATGGGCGATGCGCGAACTCGGATTCGCCGCCGGCGAGTGTCGTCTGCCGCTCGACGCGATGCCGGAACCGCTTGCGGCGCAGCTGCGTCCGCTTATCGCGCCGTACCGCTAGTGCTCGAAATCTTAGGCTGCCGGCTCGATCCGATCGATGCCGGCGCGGCGACCGAAGCGATTCTCGGATTCGCGCGCGACGGACGCGGCGCGCAGATCGTCACGCTCGGTACCGAGATGGTCGTCTACGCGCAGAAGGACGAGCGTTTTCGGCGCGCGATTAACGCGTGCGCGCTCTCGCTCTGCGACACGGTCGGATTGCTCGCCGTCGCGCAAGCGCGCGGCGCGCCGCTGCGCGAACGCGTCACCGGCGTCGAACTGATCGAACATCTTTGCGATCGTCTGGCGCACGATCCCATGCCGGTCTACCTTCTCGGCGGCGCGCCCGGCATCGCGCAGCGCGCGGCCCAGACGCTGCAGCAGCGGTATCCCGGGCTGATCATTGCAGGAACGCACGATGGCTTTTTCCCGCTGGAAGAATCGGACGCGCTGGCCGCGCGGATTCGCGAGTCGGGAGCGCGCGTGCTGCTCGCCGGCTTGGGTTCGCCGCGCCAAGAGTTTTGGCTCGCCGAGCATCTCCACGCGACGGGGTGCGGGGCCGGCATCGGCGTGGGCGGCTCGTTTGATGTGATCAGCGGCACCGTTAAGCGCGCGCCGCCGGCATGGCGCCGGATGCGCGCTGAGTGGCTCTATCGTCTGCTCAAGGAGCCGCGCCGCTGGCGGCGCCAATTGGCGTTGCCGCAGTTTGTCTTGCTGATCGCCGGCGAAAGCCTGCGATCGCGATTTGCGAAGGGAAAAACCTAACCGTGCGTGCGATGATTTTGGCCGGCGGCTTGAGCACGCGGCTGTATCCGCTGACGAAACAAGTACCCAAACCGCTGGTTCCCGTGGCGGGCGAACCGAACGCGGTGCACTTGATCCGCTATCTCAAAACGTACGGGTTCGACGAAATCGCCATCAACGTGCACTATCTGGCCGACGAGATCGTCCGCGCGCTCGGCGACGGTTCGGCGTTTGGAGTAAGGCTCGAATATCTGCACGAGTCACGGTTGCTGGGCAGCGCCGGCGCGGTCAAACAGCTGGAGTCGTTTCTGCGAGGCGGACCGTTCGTCGTCGTCGGCTGCGATGATTTAACCGATTTGCCGTTAGATCGTTTGTTCGCGTTTCATAGCGAGCGGCGCGCGATCGCCACGATCGGCCTGGTCGAACGCGATGAAGTCGAGCACTACGGCGTCGTGGTGACCGAGCCGTCCGGGCGAATCGTCGGCTTTCAAGAGAAGCCGCCGAAAGGAACGGAGCAGAGCCGGCTAGTCAACACCGGCATCTACGCGTTCGCACCCGAGATTTTCGAGCACATTGCGGCCGGCGAGTTCGTCGATTTCGGCAAGAACGTTTTTCCGGCGCTGCAAGCGGCCAATGCGGCGTTCTTCGGATACGATGCGCGCGGTGCGTATTGGTGCGATATCGGCACGCCCGGCGAATACCGGCGCGCAAGTTTCGACGTGGTCGACGGGCAATTCGAGCTTGCCGGCGCGCGCGCGCGCGGAATCGACGCGAGCGCCACGGTCGCGCCCGACGCGCGCATCGACGCGAACGTTTGGGTGGGAGAAGGCGCGAGTATCGAACGGGCCGTGCGGATCGCGGGCCCATCGGTGATCGGCAGCGGCGTCCGCATCGAAGCCGGCGCCACGATCGAGCGCTCGATCCTCTGGCAAGATGCGCGGGTCGGCGCCGGCGCCGATATCCGCGGCTCGATCGTGGGAATGGGCTATCGCGTCCCAGCCGGCGCAACGCTGCGCGATGCGGTGGTTGCAAACGAGCCGGTAGAGGTGTGAGGCGTTCGTCGTGAACGATGCTCGATGTTCGCGACGATGCTCGATCTGCTCTTTCCGCCGCAGTGCGCGAGTTGCGCGACGATCGGCAGCGGTCTCTGTCTTCGTTGCGCGCCGGCGATGCCGCCGATCTCGCATGCGCTACCGACGTTGACCGTGCACGCGCTGGGTCCGTACGAGGGCGCGTGGCGCAGTGCCGTGCTCGCGCTAAAAGACGGCCGGCGCGATGTCGCCGGCGCGCTCGGCGAACGATTGGCGAGCCTGTCCTGCGCGCAGTACGCGCTGGTTGCGGTTCCGACGACGAGCGCCCGGCGCGCCCAGCGCGGTTTCGACGGCGGCGAAATGCTGGCGCGCACGGCGGCGCGCATCAGCGGAGCGACGCTGCTCGAGGGTCTCGTTCAAGTGGCCGGCGACGCGCAACGCGGGCGTCGCCGCCCCGAGCGGCTCGCGGCTCGCGGCCGCTTCGAATGGCGCGGTCGCCCGCTCGAGGGGCGGCGCGTGGTGCTCGTCGACGACGTGGTGACGACCGGCGCGACGCTCGAGGACTGCGCTGCAACCGTTCGGACCGCGGGCGGAGTCGTGTATCAAGCGATCGTGGTCGCCCGCGCGGCGTAAACGAGGCGCTCCATCCCGAAAGGATTAGGACGTTTATGAAAGCCGTGTGGAACGGAAAGGTCATCGCCGAGAGCGACGAGACCGTCGTCGTCGAGAACAATCACTACTTTCCAGCCGATTCCGTAAAGCGCGACTATTTCGAACCCAGCGCGACGCACACCGTCTGCCCTTGGAAGGGTACGGCTAGCTACTATTCGCTCAACGTCGACGGAAAGCAGAATCCCGACGCGGCCTGGTACTATCCGGAGCCGAAAGATGCCGCCAAAGAGATTACGAACCACGTTGCGTTTTGGAAAGGCGTCACGGTCAACTGAAGCCGCTCGATCGGCTCTACGTGCGGCGCGCGGCCGAACTTGCGGCGCGCGGGCTCGGCAATACGTCGCCCAATCCGATCGTCGGCGCGCTCGTCGTTGCCGGCGGCCGGACCGTTGGTGAAGGCTATCATCACAAATCGGGCGAGCCCCACGCCGAAGTGCACGCGCTTGCGGCAGCCGGCTCGCGCGCTCGCGGCGCGACGCTCTACGTTTCGCTCGAACCGTGTAACCATCACGGTCGTACGCCACCCTGTTCGCAGGCGGTCGCGAATGCCGGAATAGCGCGCGTCGTCATCGGGACGGCCGATCCGAACCCGAAGACCGACGGCGGCGGCATCGCGTTTCTGCGCGCTCGCGGAATCGATGTCGAGATCGCCAACGATCCGGCGGCGCGCGCCGCGATCGAGCGATTTACGGTTGCAATCCGCAACGATCGACCGTTCCTTACCCTCAAGATGGCGAGTTCGCTCGACGGCTACGTCGCTGCGCGATCCGGCGCGCAAGACTGGCTTACCGGTGAAGAAGCCCGCGTATACGTGCGCGAACGGCGCATCGAACACGACGCGGTCATGGTCGGCGCCGGAACGGTGCGAATCGATGATCCGCAATTGAGCGTCCGTCCGCCGCACCATCGCCTGCGCGACTACGTGCGCGTCGTAGTCTGCGAGTCCGACGCGCTCGATGCGGCCAGCCGCATCTTCGCACCGGTCGAGGGCTACGCGAAGACGATCGTGCTCGCCCCCGCAGGCGCTCGCGAACGGTTCGCGCCCTTGACCCGCATTGCCGATGTCCTTTTCGTCGGCGATGCCGACGCGCACCGGCTCGAGCTCGCTGCTGCCATGCGCGCGCTGCGCGGCCGCGGGATTGCAAGCGTGCTTTGCGAAGGCGGTCCAACGCTCGCCGGGCGCCTCATCGCGGCGGGTCTGGTCGATCGATTTGACTGGCTTATCGCGCCGAAACTCCTGCGCACGGAGCGCGCGATACCGGTCTTGGCGGGAGCCGACCTCGCGGCGGTGCGGCCGGGCCTGCGCTACGATCGCGTCGAACGCTTGGGAGCCGATCTGCTGGTGTCAGGACTATTCGATCACGATGTTTAGCGGACTCATCGCCTACACGGGAACCATTGTAAAGCGCTCCGCGCTAAACGGAGGCGGCGTTACGCTGCGCGTTCGTTGCGAGAATGCCTCGGAGGAAGAGGTCGATCCGAAGGATTCCATCGCGCTCAACGGTGTCTGTCTGACCGCGACCCGCGTGGATCATAACGTCATCGATTTCGACGTCATCCCCGAAACGCTCGCGCGCTCGAATCTCGAGAGCCTGCGCAACGGCGAGATCGTGAATCTCGAGTACTCGCTGCGGCTCGGCGATCGCATGGGCGGCCATTTCGTTTACGGTCACGTCGATGCCACCGGCGAAGTACTCGCGCGCCGGGCCGAAGGCCAGGGCGAACGCGTTCGCATCCAAGTACCCGCGACGCTCGCGCCGATGATCTGCGAGAAGGCGTTCGTGAGCGTCGACGGTGTGAGCTTGACCGTGGCATCGACCGGCCCGGGCTGGTTCGAACTCGCGCTGATTCCCGAAACGCTGCGCCGCACGACGCTGGGGCGGCGCCACGTCGGCGATCGCGTGAACCTCGAAGCCGATCCGCTCGCGCGATACGCCCACGAAGCGATGCGCGCACTTTCGCGGCCGGAGTCCGCGGCCAAAGAATGAAGTTCAAGGACACGACACCCGCGGGCGCGCGCGTTTTCGAGACGCGTCTGCGCGTGCAATGGGGCGACATCGATATCGCCGGCATCATGTATTTCGCAGCCTACCAGCGCTTCGTCGAGCGCGCGGAGATGGACATGTTCCGCGAACTCGGCTTCCCGTACGATCGCATCTTCGACATCCACGACATCTGGCTGCCCCGCGTCCACGTGGAAGCGACGTATTTTAAGCCCGCACTGATGGACGATTGGCTGACGATGCGCACCCACGTGCAGAAGGTCGGCGCGTCGTCGGTACGCTGGCAAACGCAGATCCACAACGAGCGCACAGAGGAAGTCGGAGCGGCGTTTGACCTTACCATAGCCTGCATGGACCGCGTGCATTTCAAGAGCCGACCGCTGCCCCCAGTCATCCGCAACGCGCTGCTGGCGGGGACTGGTCGAACGGAGCGCTGCGAACCCGGCCACCCGGGCAACTAACAAACGCTGGCCGACATGTCATGCTGAGCCCGTCGAAGCACGAGCGCGCGACGCGGTCCTTCGACAAGCTCAGGATGACAAAGGGAAGAGCGACAAGGTCGGCGGCCGGAGGGTCGGACCGGTCCTTGACAGATGTTAAGCGTCGGCGGTAGGCTCGAGGTATGAACACGTTTGCCGATGAGTTGAACTCTGCGATGAATGCGGCGGGCCTGACCGCCTCGGAGCTTGCCGATCGAAGCGGCCTCACGGAGGCCGCGATCTCGTACTTGCGGTCGGGGAAACGGGAGCCGTCGTACCAGTCGCTTCAGCGGCTGACGGGTGTGCTGCCCGACCTGACGGGCGCGCTCGAGACCGCCTCGCCATTTGACTCGATCGAAGAAGCGATCAAGGACATTCGGGCCGGCAAGATGGTGATCGTGCTCGATGATGAGGATCGTGAGAACGAGGGCGATCTCGTTATGGCCGCCCAGATGGCGACGCCCGACGCGATCAATTTTATGCGCAAATTTGCCGGCGGCTTGATCTGCGTGCCGGTGATCGGCAAGCGGCTCGACGAGCTGCAGCTGCCGCAGATGGTCTCGGAGAACAGCGCGCTGCACGAAACGGCATTCACCGTTTCGATCGAAGCGCGCGGTCGCACGACCACCGGCATCTCCGCGCAGGATCGCGCCGCGACGATTCAAGCGCTGCTCGATCCGCACACGCGCGCGAGCGATCTCTTGCGCCCCGGCCATACGTTTCCGCTGCGCGCGCGCGACGGCGGCGTGCTCGTTCGCGCGGGCCAGACGGAGGCATCGGTCGATCTCGCGCGGCTCGCCGGCTTCTACCCGGCCGGCGTGATCTGCGAGATCATGGCCGACGACGGCACCATGATGCGGCTCGACGGACTCACCGAGTTTGCCAAAGAGCATCACCTCAAGCTGATCACCGTTAAAGATTTGATCGCGTATCGCATGCGCAACGAACATCTGGTCAAGCGGATCGCCGAGTTCAATCTGCCGACCGATCTCGGCGCCTGGAAAGGCTACGCCTACGAAAACGTGCTCGATGCGAATACGCACGTCGCACTCGTTATGGGCGAGATCGGCGACGGACGCGGCATTATGGTGCGCGTTCATTCCGAGTGCTTGACGGGCGACGCGCTGCACTCGATCCGCTGCGACTGCGCGGCGCAACGCGATGCCGCGATGACGATGATCGCCGCCGAGGGCCGCGGCGTGCTGCTCTATCTGCGCCAGGAAGGCCGCGGCATCGGTCTGGCCAACAAGCTGCGCGCCTATCAACTGCAAGATCAGGGGGCCGACACGGTCGAAGCAAATTTGGCGCTCGGCCTCCCGGTCGACAAGCGCGACTACGGAATCGGGTCGCAGATTCTCGTCGATCTGGGTGTTAAAGAGATGCGCATTCTCACGAACAACCCGCGCAAGATCTTCGGGCTCGAAGGGTTCGGGCTCAAGATCGTCGGCCGCGTGCCGATGGAAACGCCGCCGACGCCGTTTAACACCGGATACATGCAAACCAAACGCAAGAAGCTCGGACACATTTTCAACGACAAACAGCTTCCGCGCGAGGGCGCGCTGCCGCACGGCGATCACGCATGACCAAACGCGACGACGCGGGCGGCGCTAAGGCGAGCGCGCCGGATTGTGCGGGAAAGCGATTTGCCATCGTCTCGGCGCGCTTCTACGGCGACCTCGCCGATTGGCTTGAGGACGGCGCGAAGCGGGCGCTGCGCGACTGCAACGTGCGCGATGAAGACGTGCAGGTCTATCACGTCCCAGGCTGCTTCGAGTTGCCGCTGGCGGCGAGCCGGCTGATCGCCGCCGACGAAGCGGATGCGGTCGTCGCGCTCGGCGTGGTGATTCGCGGCGAGACGCCGCACTTCGACTTCGTTGCCGGCGAGTGCGCGCGCGGGATCATGAACGTGCAGCTCGGGCTCGGCGCCCCCGTCGGCTTCGGCGTGCTGACGACCGAGACGCTCGCCCAAGCGCAGGAGCGCGCCGATCCCAAGCGCGGCGACAAGGGCTACGAGGCGGCCATCGCAGCGGCGTCCCTTCTGCAGATCCCGCGCGAAGAGAAGAAGGCGCCGGTCGGTTTCCGCGCCTGAGGGTCGAAAAAGACGGCGGACCAAGCAAGCCAGGAATGGGTCCGACGTAAGTCGCATATCTTCGGCTCGCCCTGTGGAGGGCCAGGTAACTTGCGCTCCGGCCGGGGGCCGGGCGCGACGGATTCGGCATCGTCGAATCCTCTGGAGGCTGGAGTCTTGGAAGATAAAATGCTCCTTTGCAAAGAGTGCGGAGGACAGTTCGCATTTACGGCTCGCGACCAGCAATTTTACGCCGAAAAAGGGTTTCAGAACGAACCCCAGCGTTGCCGCGATTGCCGCCTGGCTCGCAAGGGACAGACCGCCGGAGCCGCCGGAATGCCGCGAGCGAACTTCGAGGCGATTTGCGCGGAGTGCGGGACGACGACCACGGTTCCGTTCCGCCCGCGGGGCGATCGGCCGGTCTATTGCCGGACGTGCTTTACCTCGCGCGTACCGGTTGCAGTAGGCTAGATTTTCTTCCGGGCCGAACGCCCGGAGCGTGACTCTACCAGCGCTTACGCCCGTTACGTGGAAAGAAGATGCGATCGAGTATATCGATCAGCGCCTGCTTCCGCACGAGCTTCGTACGGTTTCAGCCCGCGGCATCGACGAGATCGAAGCGGCGATCAAAACGCTCGCAGTTCGGGGCGCGCCGGCGATCGGAATCTTCGGCGCCTACGCCGTCGCGCTGCTGCGCAAAACGCTCGCCGACGACGGAGCGTTCGCGGCCGCCGCCCAACGCGTGCGCGGCGCGCGGCCGACGGCCGTTAACTTGATGTGGGCCGTCGATCGCGTGCTCGCAAGCGGCGACATGCTCGCCGAGGCGCGCGCGATTCACGACGAGCAGCTCGCGATGGATCGCGCGATAGGCGAGGCGGCGCTCGAACTCTTTCCAAAGACCGCCCGCGTGCTGACCCACTGCAACACCGGTCCGCTCGCTACGGGCGGCGAAGGCACGGCCCTTGGGGCGATCGTTGCCGCGCATCGCGCCGGGCGGAGCCTTCGCGTGTACGTGGACGAAACGCGCCCACTGATGCAGGGATCGCGGCTGACGTATCTGGAGTTGACGCGCGCGGGCGTCGAGGCGACGCTGCTGGTGGATAGCGCGGCCGCCATCGCCATGCAGCGCAAAGCGATCGACCTGGTGATCGTCGGCGCGGATCGCATCGCGCGAAACGGCGATACTGCGAATAAGATCGGCACGTACGGCCTGGCGATTCTCGCCGCGCACCACGGCATTCCGTTCTACGTTGCGGCGCCGCGCTCGACGATCGATTTCACACTCGCGACCGGAACGCAGATTCCGATCGAAGAGCGGTCGCACGACGAGGTAGCGGGTTTCGGCGGCGTGCGAGCGGCCATGGAAGGCGCACACGCATTCAATCCGGCGTTCGACGTGACCCCGGGCCATCTCGTGAGCGCGTTCGTCACCGAGTACGGCATCCTGCGCTCGCCGTATCCGGAAACGATTCCCGAACTGGAATATCGCCCGCGCTATTTTCAGATGGCAACCGCGAGGCGCTCGCCCGCGCAATGAAGTTCTACGATTTCGTCGACAAGACGCCCGCGATCGGCAAGCTGGTTGTCGTCGAGGGGACCGAGCGGGTGCTGGCCGACCGCGCGCTCGATATGCTGGTGGACCGCGTCCTGCCCGATGCCGGCATGCGCGATCTCAATCTCGAGCGTTTTGCAGCGGCCGAGCTCGATAATGCCGGCCGCGTGCGCGAAGCCGTGCAAGCGATGCCGTTTCTCGCCGAATCGCGATTGGTCGTCGTTACCGATACGCAGACGCTGCGCGCCGCGCCGCGCCGCGAGCTCTGGGAAGTCGCGCAAGCGGTTCCGGCCGGCAACACGCTCGTGCTGCTGGATCTGCTTTCGCCGCGCGCGCAGCGTCCGGAGCCGTTCGGCGCCATGGCGGGGCGCAGCGCGCTGCGCATCGATACGACGACCAACGAAGACGCGCGCACCCGATTTATCCAGGAGACGCTAACGCGACTGGGATCGAGCGCCGATGCGCGCGTCGTCGACGAGTTGGCGCGCAGCAGTGCCGACCTCGCAGCGGTGCGCAACGACCTGGAA
Source organism: Candidatus Baltobacteraceae bacterium (assembly GCA_036559195.1). Classification (NCBI taxonomy): domain Bacteria; kingdom Bacillati; phylum Vulcanimicrobiota; class Vulcanimicrobiia; order Vulcanimicrobiales; family Vulcanimicrobiaceae; species Vulcanimicrobiaceae bacterium. The sequence goes on along the minus strand of DATBTN010000047.1, from coordinate 28,165 downwards.
AAACTCGCCCTCGGCGGCAAGAAAATCACCTACCACGACCTCGAGCGCGAGAGCCTCGCGGTCGAGGATCCGAAAGCCTACCAATACGCGAGCGCCCTCGTTGAAGGGCGGGTCGACGTCGCCCTGGGGATCGCGCTCGAGATGTTCGCCAACGATCCGCGCGGCGCGGGAATACCGCTCGTGAGCGCGTTGGCCACGGAGTGCGGGCTGCTCTGGGAACTGGCGCGCCCCGGCGGCACGCTGCCCGCGCGTGCGAAGTGGCGCGAGCGTTTTCTGCGGCCGGTCGCCGCTCGCGTGGGCGAACGCCGGGCGCGCATCGCTTACGAGCGCGCCGTCCGCGGCTTCGAGGCCATCGTCACCGGCAAAACCGACGACCCGAAGCTGCTCGTGGAGATGCTCACCGCCGAACTCTCCGCCTTAAGTCGCACCACGTCATCCTGAGCTTGTCGAAGGACGACAGGCACGCCGTGATGTGCGACGAAACGGCCTCGTATCCCATGGATTATCAAGCATACGCTTCGCCGTTCTCGTGGAGATACGGCCGCGCAGAACTTCGCACGTTATTTTCAGAACTGGAACGCCGCAAGCTCTGGCGCCAGGTTTGGGTCGCGCTCGCGCAGGCCCAGTCCGCGTCGGGGCTGGTCTCGGCCGAGGAGCTCGCCGACATTCGCGCGCACGCGGGTGAGGTCGATATCGAAGCGGCGCTCGCGATCGAACGCGAGATTCATCACGATCTGATGGCCGAGATTCGGGTCTTCGCGTCGCAGGCAACCCTTGGCGGCGGCAAGATCCATTTCGGCTCGACCTCGATGGATATCGAAGACACCGTGGAGACCTATCGCTTGCGGCGCGGTCTCGCGCTCGTGGGCCGCGCGCTCGACGATTTGCTCGCGAGTTTCGCCGTGAAGATTCGCGAGAATGCCGACCTCGTATGCATGGCGTTCACGCATCTGCAGCCGGCCGAACCAACGACCCTCGGCTATCGGTTCGCGGTCTACGCGCAAGATCTGCTGATCGACGACGCGGCTCTGCGCTTTGCATTTGAGAATTTGACCGCGAAGGGGCTGCGCGGCGCCGTCGGAACGTCGGCGTCGTACGAGCAGCTCTTTAACGGCTCGGGCGCGTCGGCGGCGATGGAACGCGAAGTGCTCGAACACTTCGGATTGGAAGCGCGCGAGATCAGCACGCAAACCTATCCGCGCAAACTCGATTACCTGCTGCTCACGGCGCTGGCCGGTGTGGGCGCCTCGCTCTCGAAGTTTGCGGCCGACGTGCGCATCCTCAGCTCGCCCGAATTCGGCGAGGTCTTCGAACCGTTCGGCAAAACGCAGGTCGGCAGTTCGGCGATGCCGTTCAAGCGCAATCCCATCATGTGCGAACGGATCGATTCGCTCGCGCGCCTGCTCCCGGGATACGCCGACGTCGCTTGGCAAAATGCCGCGACCAACTATTTGGAACGCACGCTCGACGACAGCGCGAATCGTAGGACGATTCTTCCCGAAGCGCTGCTCTGCGTCGACGAGATCGTCTCGCTCGCACAGCGCGTCGTCGACGGACTGCGCATCGATACGCGCCGCATCGCGCAGAATCTGCGCACGTACGGTCCGTTTGCGGGAACCGAATCGGTGATGATGGAGGCCGTGCGCGCCGGCGGCAACCGCCAGGAACTGCACGAATCGCTGCGCGGCGCAGCCATGGAGTCCTGGAACGCGATCGCCGCCGGCGCCGACAACCCGCTCGGCCAGCTGCTGGCCGAGGATCCCGAACTCACCGCGCGAGTAGACCCCGCCGAAATCCGCCGCATGCTCGACCCAACCACCCACGTCGGCACCGCCCCCCAACGCGCCCGCCAACTCGCCGAAAAACTCGAATCCCTCGCCCCCTTCCCAACCCAAAAAGAAGTGACTACACCATGAAACGATCGCACCTTGGCGGCGCCCTCGGGGAACGCTCGGATCAGCAGCAACATCAAGGCGCCATGCGAAAAATGGGGGCCCCAGCTCGGCTGGGGGGCGCGGAGGCCAGGCCGGAGCGCCTTTCCAAATGAATAAGGGCATCGAAATTACTCGGGGCAAGACCAAAGTGCTCTTTGAGCATCCGGGGCAGCCGGATATGTTGGTGGTGCAGCAGACGGATTCGATTTCGGCGGGGGACGGGGCGCGGCGTAATGAGATTGCCGGCAAGGGGCGGCTGGCGGCGCAGACGACGGCGCGTGTTTTTCGGTTGCTGAATCTGTGCGGTCTGCCGACGCATTACGTCAACGGCGGCGAGGACGACGACGACAACGAGATGCTCGTGCGCCGCGCGAACATGATTCCTCTCGAAGTGGTGGTACGCGGCGTCGTCGCGGGATCGCTCGCGCGGCGAAATCCCGGAATGCAGCGCGGATCGCTGCTCGTGCCGCGCATGGTCGAATTCTTCGTCAAGGACGACGCGAATCACGATCCGCTGATCTCCCCGGACGCGATCGTCGCGCAGGGCATTGCCAATCCGCAAGAGATCGGAATCATGACCGAACTCGCGCGGCTGACCTTCGAGATTCTCGCGCACGCCTGGCGCAAACGCGACGTGCTGCTCGTGGACTTGAAGATCGAATTCGGCCGTTTGGTCGGCGGCGACGGCAAGGGCCAACTGGTCATCGCCGACGTGATCGACAACGATTCGTGGCGCATTTGGCCGCAGGGCCGCGAAGACCGGATGCTCGATAAGCAGATGTATCGCAATCTCGAAACGGTCGACGAAAGCGGGCTCGCCGGCGTTAAGGCCGCCTACGAGCAAGTCGCCGAATTCGTCGGCTCGTTTCCGACGATGCGGCCGGGAATGGTCGCGATCTTCGCGGAGACGCCCGAACAAACGCCGGCCATCGATGCGGTCGGCCAGGCGCTCGCGCAGTTCGGCCTGCCGGCGATTCGCCACGTCGCAAGCGCGACGCGAACGCCGGGCTTCGTTTTACAGCTTCTCTCGCAACACGATGCGACGTTCGCGCGGCTGATCTACGTCACGCTGGGCGGGACCGACGGCGCGCTGCGCGCCATGATCGAGGACGGTACGACCAATCCGGTACTCGAAGGCTCGGGGGATCCGGCCGGGGCGGCACTCCAGTGCGCGAAAATGCTCGCTCAAGACGACACCGTGCTCTTCGGGCGAACCTTACTCGTGCAAACCAACGCGCGTTCGGTGATCTTACAGGCGGACGCCGCGCTCAATCCGCCGCAACCGTCGATGCCGCCGAACGTCCGCCTTGCGTAACTTCGCCGTCAACGGTCTCACCGACGAGGCATTGCACGCCGCGGCCTCCCGTGCCGGTCTGGCGTTACGCGTCGACGAACTGCGGCGAATCGCCGAACGCCTCGGGCGCGATCCGAGCGTCGTTGAAGTACATGCGTTCGACGCGCAGTGGAGCGAGCATTGTTCGTATAAGAGCAGCCGTCATCTGCTGCGCGCGCTTCCGATCGACGGCCCCACGGTTATGCAGGGGCCCGCGGAGGATGCGGGCATCTTGCATCTGGGCGAGTGGAACGGCGAGCGCTACGGCGTCGTGATCGCGCACGAATCGCACAATCATCCCTCGCAGGTCGTGCCGTTCGAAGGCGCGGCGACCGGCGTCGGCGGCATCGTCCGCGACGTGCTCTGTATGGGCGCCGAGGTGATCGCGATCGCCGACCCGCTGCGCTTCGGGCGCGTCGAGAATCCCGACTCGCACCAGCGCTATGTCGCGCAGGGTGCGGTCGACGGCATCGGCGCCTACGGCAACGCGATCGGTGTGCCGAACATCGCGGGCGACGTGTATTTCGACGATCGCTTCGACGATAATTGCTTGGTCAACGTGGTGGCGCTCGGTTTGATCAAAGAGTCGGAGATCATCCATTCGGCGGCGCCGCCGCACTCCGAAGGCTGGGACATCGTTTTAGTCGGCAAGGCGACCGACACGAGCGGATTCGGCGGCGCGGCGTTTTCATCGGTCACGCTCGACGACGCGGATGCCGACGCCAACAGGGGCGCCGTGCAAGTCCCCGATCCATTTCTCAAAAACGTCATCATGCGCGCGAGCTATCGCGTCTTTGCGTATTTGCGCGAGCACAAGATCACCGCCGGATTCAAAGATCTCGGCGCGGGCGGAATCATGGGATGTTCGGCCGAGATCTGCAGCAGCGGCGGCTTCGGCGCGATTATCGATCTCGACGACGTTAACACGGCTCTCGAGAACATGCCGCCCGAAGTGATCGCCATCGGCGAGACGCAAGAGCGGCTGTGTTGGGTGCTTCCTCCCGACGCTACGGCGGCCGTGTTGAGCATTTACAATCAGGAGTTCTCGCTGCCGGAAATCGCACGGGGCGCTCGGGCCGTCGTGATCGGCGCGGTGCAAAAGCAGATGCACTACGTCCTTCGGCACGGCGACGAGATCGTGATGGACGTTCCGATCGACTTTCTGACGGGTTCGATCCGCGACGAACTCGCCGTGCACGAACGCGCGGTGCCGCCCGACCTCGATCCAGCGAAGCGCTACGTGGAGGGCGATCGCGCCGCGAGCGAGCTTCTCGAACGCGTGTTGGGACACCGCGACGTGTGTTCGCGCGCGCCGCTCTACAAGCAGTACGACTCCGTCGTTCGCGGGACGACGGTCATCGCGCGCGGCGCGGCCGATGCCGGCGTTATCGCGCCGGTTCACGGGTCGCCGTTAGGCGTCGCTTTGAGCGTGGGCGGCAACCCGCGTTACGGACGAATCGATGCGCGGGCGGCGGCGGTGCTCGCGGTCGCAGAATCGGTTCGCAAAGTCGTTGCAGTCGGCGCGCGCCCGCTCGGACTCACCGATTGTTTGAACTTCGGCAATCCGCAAAATCCCGATCACTATACGGAGCTCGTGGTCGCGATCGACGGGCTCGCCGAAGCGGCGCGCGCGCTCGGGACGCCCTACGTCTCCGGCAACGTGAGCCTGTACAACGAATCGAAGAACGGCAACGCCATTCCGGCATCGCCGATCGTCGCTTGCGTGGGCGGTTTGCAGGACGTTGCAAAGGTCGTGACCGCGCCGTTCAAACGTGCGGGTTCGGTGCTCTACTATATCGGCGACGCGTCCAACGCGATCGGCGGCTCGGTCCTCGCCGAACTCTTGGACGTGCGGGACGCACCGTTGCCGCCGGTCGATCTCGTTCGGGCGCGCGCAGAGAACGACGTGCTCTCCAAAGCGATTGAGGCGGGCGCCGTCAATGCCGCGCGCGCGGTCTGCGGCGGTGGCCTCCTTGCAGCCGTTGCCGAGATGGCGTTTGCCACGCTCCATTCGAACGCCATCGGCGCGCAACTCGACGACCCGTGCGCGTGGACGCAGGGCGAGGTTGGCGATGCGGAAGCCCTCTTTGGTGAGGCGGGCGGGTTCGTCGTCGAGGCGGCCGATCAAGCGGCGTTCGAGGCGATGTGCGCCGACCTGCCCTTCGTGCACGAGATCGGCGTGACGATCGATCAGCCGGTCCTCGCCATCGATGAGGATGCGTTCTCCCTTCGAACGCTTCACGATGCGTGGGCGAAACCGCTGACCGAGGTCTACGCATGAGCGGCAAGGTTGCGGTATTGATCTTTCCAGGCACCAACAGCGAGGAAGAATCGTTGCGCTTGGCTCGCGACGTTGGAATGGACGCGCAGCTCGTGCATTGGAGCCGTTCTGCCGCGCTCGCGAATTTCGATGCCTACGTGCTGCCGGGCGGATTCGCATACGAAGACCGCATTCGCGCAGGCGCCGTCCCCGCGCACGACCCGATGATGGATGCCGTGATCGAGGGCGCGCAGCGCGGGAAGCTCGTTCTGGGAATTTGTAACGGAGCGCAGATTCTGCTCGAAGCCGGTCTCGTTCCGGGAACCGGCCCGATTCGCAAACCGACCGCCGCTTTCACGCACAACGCTCCGGTGCCGAAGTTCGTCTGCAAACACGTGCACGTGAAGCTCGCGATCGACCCGGCGCGCTGCGCGATCACCGCGTCGCTCGCCAAAGACGCGGTCATTCCGGCGTGGGCCGCGCACGGCCAGGGCCGGCTCGCGGCAACCGACGATCATTTGGAAGAGATCGAGGCCGGCGGTCACGTGGCGTTCGTGTACGCACACGCGGACGGCAGCGTCGACGCCGCCGCCAATCCCAACGGATCGGCGATCGGGTGCGCGGCGCTGACCAACGGAGCGGGCAACGTGCTCGCCATCATGCCGCATCCCGAACGCGACGCCTGGAACTTCAACCACCCCGACTCGCGCGGCCCGGGCGATATCCTCGCGCCCTCCGGCGGCGTCGCACTCTTCGCGAGCTTTGCGCGAGCGCTGCGATGACCGGACCAGCCGTCGCGATTCGTCTGAAAATCCCCGACAACGAGGCGTATACCGCGCTGACCGCGTTGCGCCGGCTCGGCGTCGACGTCGCCCGCGTGGAGCGCGCCGTCATCTACGCCCAAGCGGCCGCCGGGAACGGCGACTTCGTCGACCGCATCGCGCGCAACGAGACGCTCTTTAACTCCAACAAACACGTACTCGAGGTTCGCGAGAACGCGATTCCGCTTACGGGCGAAACGTGGATCGAGGAACTCGCCGCCAACGATCCCTCGCGACCGCGCCGCTACGTGGCCTGGCGTCTGTTCTCGGCGGGCAACGAGCCGGTCGACGCCGCCATCCTGACCGATGCGGCGACCAAACTTCTTTGTAACCCGGCCATCGAAAGGGCGCACTTCGGATGACTCTCAACGGACAATACGCGATCGCGACGCTCGGCTCGCACTCGGCATTGCAGATCCTCAAGGGCGCGCACGACGAGGGGTTTCCGACACTCGCGATCGCCAATCGCGAGACCGAGCGTCTGTACCGTTCGTTTCGCTTCGTCGACGAAGTGATCACGATCGACCGATACCAAGATTTCCCGGACCTGTTGGACGAGTTAAAGAAGCGCAAGCTCATCATCGTGCCGCACGGTTCGTTCGTTGCATACCTCTCGCTCGAGGAGCACAAGAGGATGACGATTCCGTACTTCGGCAACAAAGCCGTGCTCGATTGGGAAGCCAGTCGCGAACTCCAACGCCAGTGGCTTTCGAGCGCCGGCTTGAAATTACCGCGCCAATTCAAGAGCGGTGCCGAGATCGATCGCCCGGTGATCGTGAAACTGTACGGCGCGAAGGGCGGCAAAGGGTACATGTTCTTGCAGGACGCGCACGATTTTGAAGAGCGCGCCGGCCACCTCAAAGAAGAATACATGATCCAGGAATACATCATCGGGGTGCCGCTCTACATCCACTATTTCTATTCGCCGCTCGAAGACAAACTCGAAATCATGTCGATGGATCGCCGCTACGAAACGAACGTGGACTCGCTTGGCCGGATTCCGGCCGCCGCGCAAGAAGGCATGGACGTAAGCCCCTCGTACGTCGTCGTCGGCAATCAGCCGGTGTCGTTACGCGAGTCGATGCTTGCGGAGGCCTATCGCATGGGCGAAGACGTGATTCGCGTGAGTAAGGAAATCTGCGGACCCAAGGGGCTCTTCGGCGCATTCTGCATCGAGACGATCATCACGCCCGACATTCAGTTCTACATTATGGAGATATCGGCGCGCATCGTCGCCGGCTCGAATCTCTTCATCGACGGATCGCCGTACTCGTATCTGAACTACTCGGAGCCGATGTCGACCGGCCGGCGGATCGCGCGCGAATTAAAAAACGCACTTTTAACGAACAATCTACGTTTGGTACTTGATGACTCGAGCGTATTGTAAGTTTCTAGCCCTGGCCGTTTGTGCGGTCGCTTTCTTGCTGCCGGCGGCCTCCCAGGCCGCGCTGATGGCCGATCCGCAGAAACTCTATACGGAGATGAAGGCGGCCTACGATAAAGGCACCGCTCACGGGTGGGGATTCGTCGATCAGGAGTTCTACCTCTCGACGATCTTCAACGCGGGCCGCGCCTACTCGCTGCAGCGTCCGGACGATCCGAACTATGGCGAACTCGCGCAGTTAACCGTGGACATCGCTACCGGCCTTCACTACGATCCGCTTACCAACCACGACGCATCGCTGTGGTGGGTGCGCGAGGCCGCCGTCTACGTGCAGAAAAACAACGCGGATGTAAACGAGCAGACCAAAGCGCGCGACCTGCTCGCTCGCGCGACGGCATTCGAGGATCCCGCGAAGCTCGCGCAGTTGGCGGATCGAGATGCGAGCGCGAACGTTCAGACGTACCCGCGCGATCTCGACGCGCGCCTGCAGCAAGTGGAAGCGGATTGGCGCGGCTACATCATTACGAAGGACACGTCGTGGCGCAGCCTCGCGTTCCAACGTGCCAACGACGCCAACTTTCCGATCGCGCACCTGCCGACGACGTGGGGCCCGGAGTTCGTCAACGCGCTGCGCAACGCGGGCGCCGGAGCCGACGGCTACACCCAGGGCGACCAAACCAACGCGGCCGCCGTGCTGGCGCGCATCAACAAGGTCGATCCGCTCCTGATCATCGGGAGCGTGCGGGCCGTACCGCACGACGTGTATCTCACGACGCTCGCCCCGGCGGACGAGTACTTCGGCCCGCTTGGAATGTCGGTGCTCGGTATCCAGAACGAACTCAAGCGCATCAATACGTATCTGAACGCCGGTTACGGCGACCGCGAGAGCGGTCAGGGCCTGCAGGTTGCGGTCTCGATCGACGATATGCACAAGGTCTATCCGCGGGACCGCGACCTCCCAAAACTGCTGCTGGAATGTTACAAGACGCTCGGCCGAATGAACACCGCCGACGCTCGCGGCGCCGCGACGCATATTCGCTCGATCCTCACCGTCGAATATCAGGATTCGCCGCAGGCGCGGACCCTGTTAAGCGGTTAGCGGGTCCGGCGTCGCAACCCGTCTAACAGGTCGCGCGTGGACGACTTAGTACGAAGCGCGCTCGCGCGCTACGATCGCTCGGAACTCGCGCTCTGCTCGATCGGTAGCCACTCGGCGCTCGACGTGGCCTACGGCGCGCGCGCGCAGGGCTTGCGAAATGTCATCGTGACGGCGAAGGGCCGCGAGCAGACGTACGCGCGACACTACGCCGTCGCGAGCGACCCGCCGCGCGGCTGCGTCGACGCGACGATCGAGCTCGACTCGTTTGCGGATATTCTGCGCGAGGATGTCCAGGCGCAGTTGCTCGCGCGCAATGCGATCTTTCTCGCGAATCGTTCGTTCGAAGTGTATCTCCATCAGCGCTTTAGCTACGACGAGATCGAACGCGGGATGAAGGTGCCGATGTTCGGAAATCGCCGGTTGCTGCGGGCCGAGGAGCGCGACGAAGCCGACAATCAGTACGCGCTCTTGCGGCGCGCCGGGATCCGTTACCCGCGGCAGTTCGCATCGCCGGAGGATATCGACCGCCTCGTGATGGTCAAGGCGCCGCACGCCAAGGTGAGCTTCGAGCGCGCGTTCTTTCTCTGCTCGTCGCCGCGCGAATATCGCGCGGTGGCCGATCGTTTGATCGCCGAGGGGATGCTCGATGAGGGTGGTCTCGCCAACGCGGTCATCGAGGAATACGCGCTGGGCCCATCGGTCAACCTGAACTTCTTTTATTCGCCGATCTTGGGCGAACTCGAACTCTCCGGCACCGATACGCGCCGTCAAACCAACATCGACGGCTTGCGCAACGTTCCGCCCGGCGCGCTCAAATACGTCGAGAACGTACCGATGCGGATGGAAGAGGCCGGCCATATTGCGACGACGTTGACCGAATCGACGCTGGAAAAAGCCTTCGAGATGGGCGAGCGCTTCGTTGCGGCCGCGCGCGAAGCAAATCCGCCGGGCGTCATCGGACCGTTCGCGCTGCAGTGCATTATCGTGGCCGGGCCGCCCAAGGATTTTATCTGCTACGACGTGTCGCTGCGTATACCGGGATCGCCGGGCACCCGCTACACGCCCTACTCGGCGTACCGCTGGGGTCGCGACGTTTCGGTCGGCGAGCGCGTCGCCATGGAAGTGGTATTCGCGCGCGACCAAAATCGCCTGGAGGAAGTCCTCACGTAAAAGAGCCTGACCCACCCAAGCCGAATGGGAGGGGCGATGCTTTCCCCAGCTCAGGAACACACGCCGGCCGGTAGCGAGCCGGCGACGGTCTTTATTCTCGATTTCGGCGCGCAGTACAGTCAGTTGATCGCGCGCCGGACGCGCGAAATGAACGTGTATTGCGAGATCGTTTCGTACGACACGCCTTGGAGCACGCTTGCGGCACGCAAACCGGCCGCGCTCATCCTGAGCGGCGGTCCCGAATCGACGCTCGTGCCCGGCGCGCCGCAGATGGATCCGGCGATCGCGCGCAGCGGCGTGCCGATCCTCGGTATCTGCTACGGCATGCAACTGCTCGCGCGCGACGTGGGCGCCGAACTCACGAAGCTCGATCACGCGGAGTACGGACCGGCGACCCTGCGAGTCGATCGGCGCGACACCCCGCTGCTGCACGACGTGCCGGCCGAGTCGCGCGTTTGGATGTCGCACGGCGATTCGGTAACGAACCTGCCCGACGGGTTTGCCGAACTTGCGTCGACGCCGCGATGCGCCATCGCGGCGATGGGCTGCGCCGAGCGCAAGATCTACGGCGTTCAATTCCATCCCGAGGTCGTTCACACCGAACACGGCCGGCAGATTCTCGATAATTTTTTGCATCACATCGCCGGGATCCAGTCCGACTGGCAGATGGACTCGTTCGTCGATCGATCGGTAGCCGAGATTCGCGCAGCGGTCGGCAACGACAAGGTCATCTGCGCGCTCTCCGGCGGCGTCGACTCGGCCGTGGCCGCGACGCTCGTGTCGCGCGCCATCGGCGAGCAGCTGACCTGCGTGTTCGTCGATCATGGACTACTGCGTAAAGACGAAGCGGCGCGCGTCATAACGGCCTTTCGCGACGTGCTGCACCTCAACGTCATTGCGATCGACGCTCGCGAACGCTTTCTGCGCAAGCTCGACGGTATCGAGGATCCCGAACAGAAGCGCATCCTCATCGGGCACGAGTTCATTCGAGTCTTCGAAGAGGAAGCGGCTAAGATTCCGGGCGTCAAGTATCTCGTGCAAGGCACGCTCTATCCCGACGTGATCGAATCGAAGACTCCCGGCAGCAAAGCGGGCCACAAGATTAAGTCGCATCACAACGTCGGCGGTCTGCCCGAAGAGATGAACTTCTCGCTGATCGAGCCGTTGCGCTCGCTCTTCAAGGACGAGGTTCGCACGGTCGGACGCGTGCTGGGTCTCCCCGACCACATCGTGCAGCGCCAGCCCTTTCCGGGGCCCGGCCTCGCGGTGCGCATCATCGGCGAGATCACCGACGAACGTCTGGCGCTCGTGCGCGAAGCCGATGCGATCGTCTGCGACGAAATCGACGCCGCGCATTTGAATCCCAAGCCCTGGCAGTATTTCGCCGTGCTCACGCCGGTCAAGAGCGTCGGCGTCATGGGAGACGGGCGCACGTATGCGAATCTGGTGGCGGTTCGCGCGATCACGAGCGAGGACGGAATGACCGCCGATTGGGCGCGTCTGCCGCACGAGCTGCTCGCGCGCATCAGCACGCGCATCGTTAACGAGGTGCCGGGCGTCAATCGGGTCGCGTACGATATCACGTCGAAGCCGCCGTCCACGGTGGAATGGGAATGAAAATTCTCGTCGTCGGCAGCGGAGCGCGTGAAGACGCGCTCTCGTGGCGCTTGGCGGCTTCTGCCTCCTGCGACGCGATCTTTGCGGCGCCCGGCAACGCCGGCACCGCATCGCGCGGTGAAAATTGGGAGATCGCCCCGACCCAAGGGAAGAAATTGGTCGCGAAGGCTCGCGCTGAGGGCATCGATCTCGTCGTCATCGGCCCGGAGGTTGCTATCGCGGCGGGCGTTGCGGACCGCTTGCGCGAGGCCGGCATCGCTACCTTCGGACCGAACCGGTCGGGCGGCCGCCTCGAATCGAGCAAGGTGTTTTCAAAACGCTTCATGGAGCGTCACGGCGTGCCGACCGCCCGGGCGGTGGTCGTTCATTCGCTCGACGGCGCGCGTAAGGCGCTCGACGATTGGCAATGGGGCGCGGTCGTTATCAAAGCGGACGGTTTGGCATCGGGTAAGGGCGTCGTGGTCGCCGACGGCGTCGCCCAGGCGCGCGGCGTACTCGACGAGTGGTACGGCGCGGGCCGCATTCCCGGCGGCGGCACCGACGTGCTGCTCGAGGAGAAGCTTGAGGGCCGCGAGATCAGCGTGTTCGCTCTCTGCGATGGCCGGGCGATGTACCCCATCGCAGCTGCCTGCGACTACAAACGCGCCGGCGACGGCGATACGGGCCCGAACACCGGCGGCATGGGCGCCTACTCGCCGCCAGTCGGTTTTCCGGAAAATACCGACGATCTCGTCCGCGAGCGCATTTTGTCACCGGTGTTACGCGGCTTGCTCGCCGAGGGCGAGACCTATATCGGTGTGTTGTATTGCGGTCTGATGTGGACCAAGCGCGGTCCGTACGTCATCGAGTTCAACGTGCGGTTCGGCGATCCCGAAACGCAGGTGCTGATGCCCCGCGTCGCCGGCGACTTCGCCGCGTTGTTGAAATCGGCGGCCGACGGCGCACTCGATCTCAGCGCCGCCTCGTTCGTCGATAAAACGTGCGTCGGCGTCGTGCTGGCGACGAGCGATTACCCGCGCACGAGCACGCCGCTCGAGGGGTTGACCGAAGATATTTCTCTCGCCGGAGAGGGCCAAGCTGCGTTTTGGGGCGGCTCGACGCTGCGGAACGGTGCGGTCCATTCGGGCGGCGGCCGCGTGCTCACCGTCACGGCGCTCGGCGACGACGTCGCGCAGGCGCGCGCCAACGCCTATTCGGCCGTCACCTCGCTCGCGGTCCGGCTCGGATCGGCCGACTTGACGTACCGAACCGACATCGCGGCGTCGCTAGTATAGTCGCACGCGGCGTTCGCGATCGGGCGCGGCTAGGACTTTTTTCCGCACCGGCACTCGTGAATTAGTCCCGATGTCGCGCGCCGATTTTTTGTAAGCCGCTTGAGAGGCTCCAACGATTCGATGGAACCCCTCGTCGCAGGTGTCCGTCAGCGATCTGAGAGGCGCATCTCGTAGCGTGGACTGGTGGAACGCCCTTGCGGCTTCCGCCACTCTTGCTAGGAGACTCTATCTGATGACACGTTTGATTTTTGTTCTTCGCCGCGGCCTATTCGCGGCGTTTGCTGTCGCGCTGGTCGGCGCGATGTCGGCGCAAGCGAGTGCGTCGACGACCCTCACGCTGGGTCCGAATCTGCTCGCGAGCGCGCAAACCATTGGCGGCGACGGGTTTCCCGTCATCGGCGGCTCGACGGCCTGCGCGGTTCGGAACGCGGACGCGGCCATTGAGGAACCGCCGCTCTACGATACACCCTCGATTGCTGCCCAAATGGGAATCGAAGGAACGACCATGCTGCGAGTTGACGTCGCGGCTAACGGTGTGCTGTCAAATGCCGAGGTGATGGAGAGCAGCAGCAACCAATGGCTCGATCGTGAAGCGCTCGCGGCCGCGCATCGGGTGCAGTTCAAACCCGAGGTCCGCGACTGCCGGGCGATTGCGGGCGCATACGCGCTCGACGTTGCGTTCACCGACGATTAAGGACTAACTATTCGGGAGATGGCGCCGTGCCCTCTCCCGAATATTGTGCTTTGCGGCGAGCGGGGCTATTGTTAGCGGAACGGAGTACCCGATGGGTTTATCGTATCCGCGCAGCGGCGCCGCCGCATTCCTCGCTATCCTCGTTGCGCTCGCACTCGTTTCGTTCGTTCTCTGGTGGTATCGCGCGCGCAAGGTCCGGCGAGAGCGCGATCGAGCCGGAGCGCACCTCGCGCGCATCGCTTCGGCGCTAGCGAGTGCCCAATCCATGCAAGCACTCGAAACGCTCGTAACCGTCGAACCGGCGCTCGCAATGAAGTTGACGTTCGCGGTGCTGTACCGCTCGACGGCCGGCGGGGCGTTCGAATGTGTCGCGACGGCCGGGCCGTCGCCGCCCGCCGCGCGCCGGCTGCTCCCGGAGGACCCGCTGCTCGTGCGCTTGCGCGCTACGCGCCGCGAGGTGGCCGAGAGCGCGAGCGTAGCTTGGCCGATAGTGCTGCGCGACGAACTCTACGCGATCGTTTGTTACGGTCCGCATCGAACCGGCGCCGATCTCGATCTCGACGAGCGGGCGGCACTGCGGGGACTCGTTGCCCCGGCCGAGCGCGCCTACGCCGCGCACGCCGCCCGCTTGGAAAGCGTGCGCAAGCTTTCGGAGTTTCTCCAACACGCCGACGCAGCGGAAAATCGCGATCGGCTGCAAGGCTATCTCGTCGATCAGATTCTCGAATCGGTTCCCGAACAGACTCGCACGGCGATCGTGGCGTGCGCGCTCGTGCCCGATGCGGGTGCGGCCGAAATCGTCGCCGTTACGGGCGACGAGTCGTGTGCGGCCCGCCTGGACGAGTTCGGTCTCGTCTCGCCTCTGATTCGTATGGAAAGCTCCGAAACGTACTTCGTGCATCCGTCGCTCGCACACGTCGTCGCTCGCCGTTTTCCGGACCTGCGTCACTCGACGATCCTTCGCTGCGCGAGCCTCGCCGGCGAATCGGGCCGATATCATCGCGCCGCCGAACTCTACATGCTCGCCGACATGCGCGAAGCGGCGATGGATCAGTTGGAGGCGGCGCTCGCCGACCAAAGTTCCGCAACGGTTGGAATGGGCGAATCGAACTCTGGATTGGTAACGCGGCTGACGTTCGAAGAACTCGTGCATCGCCCGCATCTCTGGATCCGCTCGTGCGTTCAGCGGCTTTTCCGCGACGACGTGCGCGCGTTGCTCGACGAGGCGAATCTGCTCGCGCAGTCCGCCGATGGCGCCGCGCTGCCGGCATTCTTGACCCAGTGGTTCGCCTTTCTTCATTCGGAAGCCGGGGATTGGGAGACGTCGAGAACGCTCTTGCAAAGTTTGCCCGGCTGCAGCGACCTCACGGCTTTTACGCTGGCGCGCGCGCAAACGCTCGAATGCGCCATTGCGGGACGCTTGGGCCGCGTGGGCGAGTGCGAACGGATGCTGCAGTCGGTCGATCGCGGCGAGTTTCCGACGCCCGCGGCCAACGTCGCACTGCGCGCGCTCGTTCGCGCGTTCGGCGTCGAGCGAATGCGAGGCCGGTGGGACGAGGAACGGGCGCAGCTGGATCTCGCCATCGACTCGCTGGAGATGCAGGGGTCGCGCTTTGTCCTGACGGCCTTGAGCGAAGCGGTCGCCGGTGCGTGGCTCTCGGGAAATGCGGGCGATCGACAGCGTTATCTCGCATCGCTAAAACGGGCCGTCGAGCGCTACGATGCCAAGACGCTCGAACATTTTTCCGCCGCCTTCGACGGACGCTCGTACCCCGCATCCGGAACGGAATCTCCGCGTTGCCTTGCCTGGGCGCATCTCGCTGAGTGTTGCGACGCGTACGATTGGGACACCGCCTCGGCATTTGCCAAAAAGACGCTCGGTCAAGCGGTGCGAAGTCACGAACCGTTCCTTCAAATGCTCGCGTGTCTCGCATGTCACGCGTTTGCGACCGGCGGCGAGGGCGACGAAAACTTGCGGCGCGCTTTCGAACTCGCCGACGCCGTCGATTCCCCGGAACTCTACGAGGCCATGCGAGCCGCGATCGCCGGCAGCGAGGAGTGCGGCATGCTGACGGCGTTTGTATCCCGTCTGCGCAGACCGCGCGAGGGCACGGGCGCTCCGCTCACCGTAGAAATTGCGGCGGGCAGGGTGCGGCGCGGGCGAGTCCCGGTTGCGCTATCGGAGCGCGAACTCGCCATCGCGGTGGCGCTCGCCCGCAGCGAACAGCCGACGCCGGCTGCGGAACTGGCGGAACTTATTTGGCCCGAACTCGATGAATCGGCCGCGCTTCGGGCCGTGCAGACCACGGTCCATCGCCTTCGCCAGCGGCTGCAAGATTCCAAAGCCATCCGAAGTACCGCGCGGGGATACTCGCTGCGAGCCGATGTCGAAACCGACCTCGGCGAGATCGAGCGCTTCGTGCGCGCGACGCGCGGCGATCGGCCGCTCGACGCGTTCGACGCGCTGCGTTTGGCGGCGATTGCCGCACGACTGGACGCTTCGCGACCGGCATTCATGGCCAACTGGGAATGGTTCGGGCCGATCGAGCGACGCATCGAGGAGTGGTCGCGGGCGGCCAAACAGCGGCTCGCCGAGGACGCCTTGGCCGGCGGCCGCGCGGACCGGGCGCTCTTTTTAGCCCACAGCATCATCGACCGAGACGAGTTAGACGAGCCCGCACGCGAGATTGCCATTCGCGCGTACGCGGCGGCGGGCGATCTGGCGGGCGCTCGCCGAGAGTTCCGGCGCTACCGGGAACTGACGCTGCGCGAGTTGCGTGCCGAGCCGTCGCCCGAGCTTTTCGAATTGCTCGAAGGGGGACCGCCGGAGTGACCGATTGACAAGCGTGGACCATGGTGCTAGCGTAACGTATGAAAATGATATTCAGTTTCTTAGCCTCGCCCGCGGGCTTGAAGGCCGTTGAAAAGGAGAACCGATGAGCGATCCAACCTCGACCAACGGGAACGCTACACCCGAGATTCTGACGACCAATTTCGGCGCTCCGGTCAGCGACAATCAGAATTCGATGTCGGCCGGAAACCCCGGCCCGCTCTTGATCGCGGACTATCATCTGCTTGAGAAAAACGCGCACTTCAATCGCGAGCGCGTACCCGAGCGCGTCGTTCACGCGAAGGGTGCGGGCGCCTTCGGATACTTCGAGGTCACGAATGACGTGACGCCGTACACGAAAGCCGCGCTTTTTGCTTCGAAAGGCAAGCGCACCGAGATGCTCGCGCGGTTTTCGACCGTTGCCGGCGAGCGGGGCGCGGCCGATACCGAACGGGATCCGCGCGGATTCGCTCTCAAGTTTTACACCGAAGAAGGCAACTACGATCTCGTCGGCAACAACACGCCAATTTTCTTTATTCGCGACCCGCTAAAGTTTCCCGATTTCATCCACTCGCAGAAACGGCATCCGCAGACGAACCTGCGCGACAACGATATGCAATGGGATTTTTGGTCGCTCTCTCCCGAGTCCTTACACCAGGTGACCTATCTCATGGGCGATCGCGGCATTCCCCAGTCGCATCAATTCATGAACGGTTACGGCAGCCACACGTATTCGTGGATCAACGCGGACGGCAAGATGGTCTGGGTGAAGTACCACATGAAGACCGAGCAGGGCATCCGTAACTTTACGCGTCAGGAAGCCGCGGCGGTCGTGGCCGCAGATCCCGATTACGCTACGCGCACGCTATTCGACCAAATCGAGAAAGGCGAGCCCGCGTGCTGGAAGATGTACGTGCAGATCATGCCGCTGGAGGATGCCGCGAGCTACCGTTTCGATCCGTTCGATGTAACGAAGGTGTGGTCGCACAAGGACTACCCGCTCCTCGAAGTCGGACGCATCGTGCTCGACAAAAACCCCGATAACTACTTCGCGCAGATCGAACAAGCGGCGTTCGAGCCCTCGAACGTCGTGCCGGGTATTTGGTTTTCGCCCGACAAGATGCTGCAGGGCCGAATATTCGCCTACGCCGACGCGCACCGTTATCGCATCGGACCCAACTATCACCAACTGCCGGTCAATCAAGCCAAGAACGCGCCGGTGCACAACTATGGCCGCGACGGCAATATGAACGCCGGCGAAAACGGCGGCAAGGCGATCAATTACGAGCCGAACAGCCGCAACGGGCCGGTCGAGGCGAAGCAGTTCATGGAACCCAGCCAAGCCGTCGCCGGCGAAACGGGACGCTTCGAGCAGCACGCCGTTCGCAACGATAATTACACGCAACCGGGAGATCTCTATCGCTTGATGGATGCCGGTGCGCAGGATCGCCTAGTCGACGCAGTGGTTACCGGCATGAAGCCGGTGCGTAAAGAAGTGCAGCAGCGTCAGGTTGAGCACTGGCGCAAAGTCGACGCCTCGCTCGGCGAACGCGTGGGGCAAGGGTTGGGATTAGGCCAGCCTGCCCGGACCTAGTCCTCCAGACGGCGCCGACCGGCCGGTCGCAAGGTTCGCCACGGTCTCGGCGAAACTTTGGGCCGCAAGGAGACTAGTAACCACCGTAATGGCTTATCGAATTCAACCCCAGCCGCAATACGCGCTCGGCGCCCCGGCGATTCCGGTCCAAACGCTCCTCGGCCAAGTGCTGGGGATCACCGGACTCGGGCTAGTGGTGACCGCGGTTGCGGCCTATCTTTTTCAAGGGTACGGCAACTTCGGTCTCGGTCTGATCGCGATGCTGATCGGCTTCGGCCTGCTCTTCGCGATCAACGGCACGCGCGCGAACGGCGCGCTCTCGCTGATGCTGTTTTACGCGTTCACCTTTCTCGAGGGAATCGGCATCGCGCCGGTCATCGGGCATTATCTGCGCGCGATCGGCCCGGAGGTGGTAACCCAAGCCGCGGCGACTACGGGCATTGGCATGTTCGGGTTCGCTGCGGTCGTTTATGCGACCGGTTTGGACCTGCGGCGTTTCTCAGGCATAGCATTCGGCGCCCTGATTGCCTTAGTGCTCGTCGGCGTGGTGAGCGTTTTCACGCACTGGATCCACCCGACGGTCTACTCTTGGCTCACGCTCGCGATCTTTTCGTTCCTCGTGCTCATCGATTTCGCTCGCATCCGCGCGGGCGGCGATGGGCTGACTCCGGTGCAGCTTGCAGTCTCGATCTATCTGGACGCGATCAACATTTTTCTCGCCCTGCTCCAAATCTTCGGCGGTGGACGCCGCAGCAACGACTGAAGAAGGTGCCGGAGGATCGAGCCTTCGGATAGAATTGACCTATCGTGGTCGTTGTGGGATCCCCTAGCTAATGTGCGGCATCGCCGGAGTCTTCGCGCCCGGTCGTGAAGCCTCGCGGCTCGCGTTCTTTGCGCTCTTCGCGCTACAGCATCGCGGCCAGGAGTCGGCCGGGATCGCCGCCGCCGACGGAACCACGCTGCGCTCCCACAAAGATATGGGCCTGATCGGCCAAATCTTCGATGAAGACGTGCTCGCGCCGCTCACCGGGCACATCGCGGTCGGCCACACGCGCTACTCGACGAGCGGCTCCTCGGTCGTGGTCAACGCGCAGCCGCTGCTCGAGCGCAGCGATATCGGCGACTTCGCCTTCGCGCATAACGGCAATCTCACGAACACCGACGAATTGCGCGCGACGCTTTCGCCCACGATCGTACTGCGGGCCACCTCCGATTCCGAAGTCATGGCGAAACTGCTGGTCGAAACGCCAGGCACCATGCTCGAGCGGATCGATGCCGTGATCCGTCGGGCGCGCGGCGCGTATTCGATCGTGCTCTGTACCGACGACGAACTCTACGCTTTTCGCGATCCGTGGGGCGTTCGGCCGCTTTCCTTGGGCAAGTTTCCCGACGGCGGTTATGCGGTGGCATCCGAAACGTGCGCGCTCTCGACCATCGGTGCGGAGTTCGTGCGCGAAGTCGGCGCCGGCGAGATCGTGCGCGTGAGTAAAGACGGCACGTTGTATTCGCATCGCGTCGAGACCAACGAAACGCCCGCGCTCTGCATGTTCGAATACATTTATTTCGCGCGGCCGGATTCGCAGCTCAACGGACAGTCGATCTACATGGCGCGTCATCGGATGGGGCGGCAACTCGCCAAAGAGCATCCCGTTGAGGCCGACGTCGTGATGGCCGTTCCGGACTCCGCCATTCCCGGCGGCATCGGCTTCGCGGACGAAAGCGGGCTGCCGTACGTCGAGGGCTTGATCAAAAATCGCTACATCGGGCGCACGTTCATCAACCCCGATCAAAAGATCCGCAGCCGCGGCGTGCACATGAAGTTCAATCCGATCGTGGAGAATTTAAGGGGCCGCCGGGTTATCGTGGTCGACGACTCGATCGTTCGCGGAACGACCACGCCGCGCATCGTGCAGCTCTTGCGCGAAGCGGGGGCGCTCGAGGTCCACGTTCGCATCACCTCGCCGCCGATCAAGCACCCGTGCTACCACGGCGTCGACATGGCCACCTACGACGAACTGATCGGCGCGAACTACTCGGTCGAAGAGATTCGCCAAAAAATCGGCGCGGATTCGCTGGGCTACTTAAGCATCGACGGGTTGATCGCCGCGACCGAGCGCAAACGCGACGAGATGTGCCTGGGCTGTCTCAACGGTACCTATCCGAATCTTCCGGCCGCGTTCTTACCGCGCGTGTTGGCTTAACCTTCGGGAAACGCTCCGGCGCGCACTTCGTGCGCGTACGTACGGAGTGCCTCGGTGGCGGCCGTTCCGATATCCGCATAGCGTTTGACGAAACTCGGCGCGTGCTCGTACAAACCGAGCAGATCGTAGATAACGAGCACCTGGGAATCGCAGTGCGGGCCCGCGCCGATGCCGATGGTCGGAATTTTGGTCGTCTGCGTGATCTCGCGCGCGATCTCGTGATCGATGACTTCGAGGACGATCGCGTACGCGCCCGCGGCTTCGACCGCGCGCGCGTCGGCCAGTAACTGCTCGCGATTGTTGCGCTGTTTGTATCCCGGTCCCAAACCGGCGGTTTGCGGCGTGACGCCGATGTGGCCGACGACCGGAATGCCCGCTCCGACGATCGCGGCGATGCGTTCGGCGACGTGCTCGCCGCCTTCCATTTTGACCGAACAGGCGCCGCCCTCTTTAACTAGGCGAATCGAACTACGCACGGCATCTTCGTCGCTAACCTGATAGGAGCCGAAGGGAAGATCGACCATCACGTGAGCGCGGGCCGTTCCACGAACGACCGCTTGCGAATGATGGATCATATCCTCGAGCGTGACCGGCGTCGTCTCGTCGTATCCCAACACGACGTTGCCGAGGCTATCGCCAACGAGAATGACGTCGATCCCCGCGTCCTCCGCGAAGTGGCCGAACGGAGCGTCGTACGCGGTAACGACCGGAAAGATCGCTTTGCCTTTGCGTCGCGCGATCGCGCCGGCGGTCAGGCGTCTTACGGCGGCGCCGGTTGCGGGGACGTACGGCCGGGACTCGGCCGGCTCGGGAACGGTGCTTGGCGGAGTTGTCACTCTAGCGGCCTTCTGCACCGCCGGCTCGCCGCCCCGCCGAAGCATCACGCCGGAGTGCTTCGCGCGGCCTCCCACGCGAGCAGCGCGCGTTTGCGATGCGGCGACCAGCGATAGCTGCCGACGGCGCCGGTACTGAGAATGACGCGATGGCACGGGATGAGAAATCCGACGGTGTTGCGCGCGAGCGCGTTCCCGACGGCGCGCGCGGCCTTGGGCGAACCGATCGCCCGCGCGAGCTGTTCGTACGACCGCACTTCACCAAACGGAATATCGAGCAGCGCGCGCCAGACGCGCACCTGGAAGTTGGTACCGCGGGCGACGAGCCGCAGGGGTTCGGAAGCATCGGGGTTGCCGTCGAAGATGCGCGTCACGGCGTCGGCCGCCGTCGCGTCGTCGCGCGTGAGTTCGGCCGCGTTCCATCGTTCGCGTAAATCGTCGACCTGCTGCGCGAGATCGTTATCGACGAACGCGAAGGCGCAGATGCCGCGTTCGGTCTGCGCGACGAACGCGGTGCCGAAGATCGTCGGAGCGACGCCGTAGCGAATCGCGAGGCCGGCGCCGCGCCCTTTGTATTCTCCGGGCGTTACGGCCTCGAGCGTAACGAAGTGATCGTGCACGCGCGCCGGGCTCGAGAGTCCGCTCTCGAGCGCGACCTCGAGTACGCTGCGGCGTTCGTCGAGGAGTTCTTTCGCGCGTTCGAGCGTGAGGAATTGCAGAAACTGCTTCGGCGTGATGCCGGCCCAGCGGCGAAACATTCGCTGCAGATGAAACGGACTCACGCCGACGGTGGTCGCGATATCGTCGAGCTGCGGCTGTTCGGCGACGTGCCGGCTAAGATAGTCGATCGCTTCGGCGATCCGGTCGTACTCGGTACTCATGACCTCGTCAGTGTAGCCCGCGCATCGTCGCTCGTGCCACCCGGATGTTGCGAGCTTTGCCGTCCTTCGACAAGCTCCGTCCTTCGACAAGCTCAGGATGACAAAGGTTTGCTTTTGTCATGCTGAGCCTGTCGAAGCATTGGCTTGTTGTCGTTTGAGCGGGTTAGGCGGGGACTTTGGTGGCGCCGTTGTTGTGGACGGGGGTGCCTGCGAGTTGTTCGACGAGGGCTACGAAGGCGCGAACCGGCGTTCCAGTTGGGCCCTTGGCTTGCCAGGCCGACTCGCCGTCGAGATATGCGGTGCCGGCGATATCGAGGTGCACCCACGGCGTCTCGCCGACGAACGCGCGCAGAAATGCGGCGGCGGTCAACGTGCCGGCAGGGCGTCCGCCGGTGTTTTTGAGATCGGCGATGTCGCTCTTCATTGCGGTCGTGTAGTCGTCGTAGAGCGGCATCTGCCAATAACGTTCGCCGGTCGGCTTGGCCGCGGCGAGGAATGCGTTCGCGAACTCGTCGTTGTTGCTGACGGCGGCGCTCGCTGCGTGACCGAGAGCGATGACGCACGCGCCCGTGAGCGTGGCGACGTCGACGATCTTCGTCGCGCCGAGTTTGGAGGCGTAACAGAGCGCGTCGCAGAGAACCAGCCGGCCCTCGGCGTCGGTGTTGATCACTTCGATCGTCTTGCCGTTCATGGCGGTAAAGACGTCGCCGGGCTTCGTCGCCTTGCCGCCGGGCATATTCTCGGTCGCCGGAACGATACCGATCACGTTGAGCTTCGGTTTGAGTTTACCGATCGCACGCATCGCCGCGATCACGCCGGCGCCGCCGGACATGTCGTATTTCATCTCTTCCATGCGGTCGGGCGGTTTGAGCGAGATACCGCCGGTATCGAATGTGATGCCCTTGCCGACGAGTGCCAGAATCTCTTTGCTCGACGGGTCGCCTTTGTAGGTCAGTACGATGAACTTCGGCGGCTGCGCGCTGCCTTGCGCGACGGAGAGAAACGAGCCCATGCCTTCGGCACGCGCGCGCGCTTCGTCGAGAATATCCAGCTCGAGCCCGGTCTCTTTGGCAACCTTCGTCGCTTCATCCGCCAGGTGCGTCGGCGTCATGTCGTTCGCCGGCGTCAGTGCGAGGCGGCGCGCGACGTTGACCGATTCGCCGACGATCGTGCCGCGATCGATCCCGGCCTGGAGCGCCGTCGCGTCGAGTCCGTTCGAGAGAATCGCAACGCGCTGCACGGTGTCGCTGCGTTTGTCCGGCTCCTTCTGATAGGAGGTCGTATCGAAGCTGCCCGCGATCGCGCCTTCGGCAACGAACGATGCGGCCGCGGTTTCGCTGCCGGCCGCTTGGGACGGAAGCGCAAACGCGATCTCCGACACGTTGCGGCGGCCGAGATAACGAACGGCGGTGCCGGCATAGCGCGCGAGCATCCACGGCTCGAACTTCGCGCTCTCGCCAAGGCCGATCACGAGCACGCGGCTATAACTTTTGTCGCGGGCGTGGACCAGGCTCAGTTCGCAAAGCTTGCCTTTGATCTCCCCGCACTTGAGGATCTCGGCAATCGCGCCGCCGAGGTCGGCGTCGATGGCCTTGGCAGCGCCGTCGAGTGCGTTGTCGGAGAAGACGGGAACGACGAGTGCTCCGGCACGTACCGAACCCGGCGCATCATTTGCGATACGAACTTGCATGGTGAACCTTTCGCTTGGGTGAACGTCTAAGGCCGCAATGGCGGAATTACTGTTTTGTATCCACTCGACCAATGGCCCTGCGCTGGAGGCTTTCCTATGACCACCCCTCGCTCCACCGACGCCTACGCGCAGGCCGGAGTCGATATCGCCGCCGGAAACGAGGCGGTCGCCCGCTATAAGGGCGTCACGGCGGGATGGCGGCACCCGGATCAGCTCGACGCGCTCGGCGGCTTTGGCGGGCTGTTCAAGATGCCGGGCGACGACGGACGCGCGCTCGTGGCCTCGGCCGACGGCGTCGGCACCAAAATCCTGATCGCCGCCGAGATGGGCCGTTACGACTCGGTCGGCGCGGATCTCGTGAATCATTGCGTCAACGATATCTTGGTCGTGAACGCGACGCCGTTGTTTTTTCTCGACTACTTTGCGGTCGGCAAACTCGATCCGCAGGTTGCCGCCGACGTCGTTAAAGGGTGCTACGAGGCTTGCCGCCGGAACAATTGCGCGTTGCTGGGCGGCGAAACGGCCGAGATGCCCGGTCTCTATGCTCCCGGTCACTTCGATCTCGCGGGAACGATCGTGGGCGTCGTCGATATCGCCGACGTTCCGAACGCAGCGACTGTTGAGCCGGGCGATGCGATCGTGGGGTTGCCGTCGGTGGGGCTACACACCAACGGCTACACGCTCGCGCGCAAGCTGATTCCCGCGGCCGAGTGGCCGGACGCGTTTGACGGCCGAACCTTCGGCGATGCGCTGTTGGCCGAGCACCCATCGTACCTGCCGGAAGTGCGCGCGATTCAGCGCGTCGCTACCGTGAAGACGATGGCGCACATTACCGGCGGCGGCCTGCTCGAGAACGTTCCGCGGACGCTTCCGCCGGCGGCGAAGGCCGTCTTCGAGCAATCGCGCTGGCAGATTCCGCCGCTCTTTGGCGAGTTGTGCCGGCGCGGCAATCTCGCGCACGAGGATCGCTACCGCACGTTTAACATGGGCATCGGATATACACTGATCGTTCCGCTCGCCGACGCCGCAAAGGCGGTCGCAGCGGTGCCGGGTGCCAACGTGATCGGCTGGATCGAGGCGCGTCGCGAGACCGAAGCGCAAGTCGTCGTTCATCCCGCTCGCGCTTGAACGAGATGGTCAACCTGCTCGTCGACCTGAGCGACGAGCGATTCGCACCCGACGCGTTGGCGCGGGCGCGCGGGGCGATCGAGTCCGGCGGCTTTTCATTCGAACGCGGGCGCGCGGACGATCGTTTGCTCGCGTGGCTCGACGACGCATTTGGCGGAACGTGGAGCTCCGAAGCCTTCGCCGCCAACAACGTCGTCGCAACGTCGCGCGACCGGCACGTGGGTTTTGCCGCGTACGCGGCTCAAGGTTTGAAATTCTCGTGGCTGCGCGGATATGGCGCGCGGCCGGACGTCGGCATCTTCGGGCCGTTTGGCGTCGACCCCGCATTTCGCGGCTCGCCCGCGGGACCGAATCTGCTAATTGCCGCGCTTGCATCCCTACGGGAAAATGGGTATGCGCACGCGTTGATTCCGGCTGTCGGCGAGGAGAAGCTGATCGCATACTACGCGCGGCACACCGGCGCGCGAATCGTCGAGCGCTTTGAAAAAGACCGGTGGCAACAACGCAAATGGCGCACGACCGTTCTCGCCAGCGGAAACGGCAGCAATTTTCAAACCGTTCTCGATGCGGTCGGGGGCGGACGCCTCCCGCTTGAGATCACGACGCTCGTGACCAATAACGAACGCGCCTACGCGATCGAGCGCGCACGCGCGGCGCACGTTCGCAGTCTGCTGATTTTGCCGTGGCACCGCGCCACCACGACGCGCGCGGACTACGATGACCTGTTACGGCGTGAGGTTGAAGCGAGCGCTCCGGAACTCGTGCTGCTTCTCGGCTGGATGCATCTGCTCGACGCATCGTTCGTCGCGTCATTTCCCGAGATGATCAACATTCATCCGGCGTTTCTCCCGCTCGACCAGTCGCGCGACGTTGTCGGCATGCCCGACGGCTCGCAGATTCGCGCCTACCGCGGCGCACACGCCATTCGCGACGCGCTCCGCGACGAAAGCCGCTGGGTCGGCGCCAGCTCGCATCGGGTCACGCTCGACGCCGATTGCGGCCCGGTGCTCGTACGCAAGCCGCTGGCCATCGTCCCCGGCGAGGATGCCGCCGCGATTCTCGAACGTCTGCATCCCATCGAGCACCGCGTCCTCACGAGCGGCATCATGCGCTGGGTCTACGAGCGTCCCGAGGGCTGAGCGGCCGTTATCGCGACAGTTTTGATGAATCGTTGAAGGCGACCGCCCGTCGCTACTGGCATACTGTAGGAAAAGTATCATTCCAGTCGGCGCCTTAGGCCACCGGCGGATATTCATCATTGTGGGGGCTGTTTTGTTGAGGATCGGACACGTTGCGTTCTGCGGCATCTTGGCGCTGGCTGCGGCTGGTGCCGCTTCGGCGGCGCCGAAGCCGGCGACGCCGGCCAAACCGGCGGCTAGTGCGGCCGGAGCCCCGGCGGCCTTCGATACCTGGATCGAGGGGCGAACGGCTCAGCACGGCCTCTTTACGATTTGGCGCAAGGACGGGGAGGTAGGCATCGAGTTAAAGCCGGCCCAGCTCGATCGCGATTTCGTGGAACTCGGCGTCCCGATTAATGGGATCGGTGAAGGGCTGTTCTCGGGGATCACCGATCTGCAGAACTGCCGGATCATGCGCTTTACGCGTCAGGACGACAAGGTTGCGATTCTCTTCCCCAGCACGCGCTTTTTGGCCAACCCCGGAACGCCCGAACAACGCGCGGTCGATGCCGGGACGGCCCCAACGGTCGTCGGCGTGGCCAAAATTCTGAGTGAGGATAAGGCGACCGGCGATATCGTCATCGATGCCGCACCGTTTCTACAAGACGTCACCGACGTCGCCGACGCCTTGACCGATCTCAACGGCGGGCACGCCCTTAACCCCACGGGAACGTATCGGCTCGACTCGCAGTCGACGTACTTCGGAAAAACCAAAGCGTTCCCCGATAACGTCGTGCTCGTTGCGAACCAAACGTTTTCAACGCAGAACGGCCAGTACATCGACGTAACCCCTGACGCGCGCAACTTGCAGATCGCGATGCAATACAACATCGCCGAGCTGCCGCGCGACGATTCGTATAGGCCTCGCATCTACGACGATCGCGTCGGCTACTTCGTCAACGCGCACGCTGATTTCAGCAGCGACAACTCGTATAACAAGGATCTCAACTACATCGTTCGCTGGAACCTGCAGCCGTCGGATCCCGCGAAGGCGCTGTCGCCCGCGAAGAATCCGATCGTGTGGTATCTGAGCGACACGATTCCCATGCAGTATCGCCAACCGGTTCGCGACGCGCTGTTGACGTGGAATCGAGCCTTTGAAAAGATCGGCATCTCGAACGCGGTCGTGGTCAAGGACCAGCCGAACGATCCGAATTTCGATCCGGACGATATTCGCTATAACGTCATTCGCTGGTTGGCGGAGCGTCAGGGCGGATTCGCGGAGGCGCAGCTGCTCTACAACCCGTACACGGGCGAGATGATCAAGAGCGGCGTCGTCGTCGACTCCGATCTTATGCGGGGCGGAAAGTTCGACTACCCGGTCCTCGTGCAGCCCCAAGTTGCGACGGCCGCCGCCGATCCCGCGGCCGCGCGGTACGCCGCGCGACGCAACGACATGCGCGAATTTCTCACCGGGGAGCACGAGCAATATCAGTACGGTGCGACGGCACTCTCGATTCTGACCGGCGACGGTTACACGGTACCGGCGAAGTTCTCGAACGATTTTCTGAAGTCGATCGTCCTGCACGAATCGGGCCACGATTTCGGGCTGCGGCATAATTTTATCGGTTCGCAGGCCTATACGGCCAAACAACTGCAAAGTCTCGCCTTTACCTCCAAGTACGGCAACGCGACTTCGGTGATGGAGTACGCGCCGATCAATATTTGGCCGAAGGGCACGCCGGCGGGCACCTATTTCCAAACGGTCCTCGGACCGTACGATTATTACGTCATCCATTGGGGCTACGCGCGCATCCCCGGCGCGAAGACGCCTGCGGCCGAGGTGCCGACCTTGCGGGGCTGGGCCTCCGCATGGAGCAATCCGCGCGATTCGTGGTCGTCGGACGAAGACGTCGCGTGGGGCGGCGGGCGCGGTATCGATCCGCGCAACCAACAGTGGGATCTTACGTCGGACAATATCGGCTGGTGCCAGACGCAAATGAAGATGTCACACGATCTCATCGGCAACGTCGGCCGGCATTTCCCGCGTGCCGGCACGTCGTATCAAGACCTGCAAGTCGCGTTCGGCACGCTCGCCCGCCACTACGGGCTCTGCGGCGTGATCGTTTCGCGCTATCTCGGCGGCGAGTACGTCTCGCGCGCGCGCCGAGGCGACCCGCACGCGGCTCCGCCGCTGCAGGCGATCCCCATCGCGACGCAGCGTCGC
Source organism: Candidatus Baltobacteraceae bacterium (assembly GCA_036559195.1). Taxonomy (NCBI): domain Bacteria; kingdom Bacillati; phylum Vulcanimicrobiota; class Vulcanimicrobiia; order Vulcanimicrobiales; family Vulcanimicrobiaceae; species Vulcanimicrobiaceae bacterium. The sequence goes on along the minus strand of DATBTN010000047.1, from coordinate 77 downwards.
GCGTACAAGCTCCTCGAACAATACGTTTATGGGCCGGAGGCATGGAACTACTCGCCCGCGCTTCTGCAGCACATGGT
>DATBTN010000046.1 GCA_036559195.1 Candidatus Baltobacteraceae bacterium | reverse complement strand
GCCGGCCGAACTCGCGATGCGCGCGATCGGAAGATCGCCGTTGGTATCGCCCAAACCGCCCGCCGCCGCGATCGCATCGGAGAGGCGCGCGTTCGATCTCACGGCGTATTTGCCGGGCGTTTTCACGTCGCCCAGCACGAGCACGTTCATCGTGCCCTGCGCCGCCAGCGCGACGGTTACGATCGGATGGCGCACGTAGCGCGCGAGAGCGCGCGCGATCGTCGCGCCTGCCGCCTTCGTGGAACTGCCGCCCACGCTTACGTCGCCGATGAGCGGCAAAGCGATGCGTCCGTCGGGCAGGACCGTTACCGTTTGCGTCAGCGTCGCGTCGCCGAACACGGCGACGGCGAGCTGGTCGCCCGGCGCAATCTTATAGCTCCGATCGTCGGTCGCGCTCGCGGCCGTCGTGCCCAAGGCGAGAGCGAGCGCGCAAAACGCGGCCGCGATCCACCGTTGCATGGTTACGGGAGGCACGGTACGGGCTTCGGACCCGCCGCGGGCGTGCTGCCGCCGCCACCGCCGCCGCCGCCGAAGAGGAAGGGAATGAATCCGGCGAGCCAACCCAGTGGATGGGTGTGCGTGATGACCGGCGGAAACTCGTTGACCGCGGCGACTTGCTGCGGAGCCGCAGTCTCGACGGGTGCGGGCGTCGGCGCCATTTGCGCTGCGAGCGGCTGCCGCATCGCGCGGTGTGGCGGCACGCGAGCGATCAAAACTCGCGGTTTCACCACCATCGAAAGATTGCCGCATGAAGCCGGTACGTAGAGTGCGACGACGCGGCGATCTTCGGCAATCGCGAGCGACCAGCCCATGGTGCCCTTGGGAATCGAGACGTTGCGTAAAACGTACACGCGCCCGCGGCGATAGCCGCTCATGGCGTCGAGCCGTTGCGGTACCGGCCCGTAACTCAGCCTTCCGTCGGCGACGGCGCCGGTAAATTCGGCCAATTCTTGAGGAGTGAGGCCCATCTGCCGCGCCGCGCTGGAGGTGCGCCAGGCGAGATGGAGCATGCGAGCGCGCATCTGCGCGGTCGAGCTACTCTGCCCCAGCAGTCGATCGACGTGCAGGTTCGCCACGACGCGCGTCGCCGCCGCTCCATTCATAAAAGTCGCTGCGAGTAAGAAACTTACGACGCAGAGCGCCTTCGCGATCATAATAAATAGTCGACTTCCTCTCTAACGAAATCGTAAATCAACGGGCCGCGCGCGAACACGTGCAGCCGACTCTGCAAAGGTGAGGCTTTTGTGCTAGTGACCCGCGAGCGAGTAGGTGAAAAGACACCGGGACCTCCTCAATAAAGCCCTAGCGAGCCATCGACCTTTGCACGGTGCACCGCGCGGCCAAAGAGATAGAGCGACGCCGGCATAAGAACGGCGGTCAGACCCACGAGCCACCAAATCTCGGTTTGCATGTCGCGAAGCGACGCCCCGTAGAGCGCGCCGCGAAACCCGTTGAGCGCGTGCGTGATCGGCAGCATCCACCCGATCCATTGCAGCGCCAGCGGCAGCTTGGCAAGCGGTATGTAGACGCCGCCGAAAAGATTGGTCGCACTGTTGACCGAGAACGCGATGGGACCCGTCTTCTTAAAAAGCATCGTCGCACCGGCCGCAAACACGCCGATCGGCGAGACCGCCGCCACCGTCAGTACCAGGAACACGATCGCCGTAAGGGGGTTGACGTGGTGCAGATCCAGCCCGAAACACATCGCGAGCGCGAAGTAAAACACGACCTTCAGCGTTGTCAGGCCGAACGACCAGACGCCCGTCGATAGGATGATGAGCGGTAGGGCGGTTGGCGTGGCCAGCACCGCCTCGAGCGTTCCGGTCGTTTGACCTTCGCGGACGGATTCGGCGAAGCTGAGCATGGCGTTATTTTGAAACGTTACGAAGGCGAAGCTCACCACAAGGTACGCAAAATAGCTGCCGACGTGTCCGTGAAATCCGAACTTCGTCGATGGCAGGATCAGCAGCGACAGATAAAAGGCGATCGTTACTTCCACGCCGATGGCGAACCACTGCGAGTAAAAGTAGGCGCTGTACGAGAGCGCGTTGCGCGCGTCGCGTTCGAAAATCGCGGCAACGCTCGTTGCCGCCGTAACGGCCGCCTCGAACGGACTCCGGCGCGCGGGCTTAGCGGCCATCGTTCGTGATCTGCCGGAAGACGTCGATGGGATGCGGCTCGAGCAGCGCGAAGCCGCGCAAAGCCGTTCGAGCGGTTGCCGCTATGCTCATGAGTTCGCCGAGCGCGCCGTTGGCCGCATCGCAATCGACGAGCAGGACCGTTCCGTCTCCGTTCGAGCTCGATGCAACCGTGCAGCCCGATAGCTCCCGGATGCGGGCGACGATGGCCGCTTCTTCTCCCGCGAAGTGCAGACGGTATTGCGCGGTTCGGTGGAGTTGCGCGTCGAGACTGCGCGGCGGCCCGCAGGCCAGCACCGCACCGTGATTGATCACCGCCACCCGATCGCAGATCGCCCACGCTTCTTCGAGTAAATTGGTCGCGACGATCACGCACTTGCCGGCGCGATCCACCAACTCGTGACGGATCAGCTTGCGCAATTCGTCGGCATGAATGGGATCGACGGCGCGCGTCGGTTCGTCGAAAAAGAGTATGGGCGGATCGCAGAGCAACGCGCGCGCCACCGTCAATCGCTGTCGCATACCCGAGGAGAACTCGGCAAACCGCAACTCCAAAAACCGTTCTAAGTTCACCTGGATCGCGGCCTCCTCGATTCTTCGCTTGAGCAGGGCGCCGCGCAGTCCGCCGAGCGCGCCGAAGAACCGGAGGTTCTGCCGGGCTGTGAGCCGGTAGTAAAAGCTGCGCTCGTCGCTCGTACACAGCCCGATCTTCCGTTTGGCCGCGAGCGGATCGCGCGCGACGTCGATGCCGCATATCCGGATCGACCCGCTGTCGGGAATGCAGAGCGTCGCCATCGTCTTGAGAAGCGTGGTTTTCCCCGCACCGTTGGGGCCGAGTAAGCCGAAGAGTTCGCCGCGGCCGATGGTGAGATTCACATCGCGCAGGATCGGCCGCGTGGCCGGCGTTCCGCGACGCCGCATAAGCCGTCCGAAGCCGTGGAACGCGGCAAAGCGCTTCTCCACGCCTCGAACCACGATCATCGGTTCCTCAGCTTGCACGGCGCCAGCCTCGCGAGTAGGATCCCGGATGGGCGAGCAAGGCGCCGTACAGCGCCGCATGCCGCCGCGCCGAAAGCTCGATATCGAAGCGCTCGCGTGCGCATGCGAACGCCCGAGCGGCGACGCGGCGCGTTGCCAGCGGATCGGTGAAGCACTCCACGATGGCTCGCGCGAATGCATCGACGCCGAAATCGCCGGCGACGAACCCGTACGTGCCGTCGTCGAGCAGTTCCCCAACGCCGTTCCACGGAGTGGAGATCACGGGAACGTTCGCGTACATCGCCTGCATGATGGCCAGCGGCATCGCTTCGTGTTTTGAGGTTACGACGAGCGCGTGCGATGCGCGCATGAGTTCGTCGATATCGGTGCGATACCCCAAAAACTGCACGGCCGCGGCGACGTGCAATTGCTCGCACAAGCGGCGAAGCCGCTCTTCGTCCTCGCCCAGCCCGGCGAAGAGCAAGCGGTAGCCGGCGCCGGCATCGGACTCGCGCAGACGTTCGAGCGCGCGAATCGCAAGTTCCTGATTTTTCAGCGCCGTCAGCCGCCCCACATGTAAGAGCAAACGCGCGCCCGTGGGAACGCCGAATTCGAGCCGGATCCGCGCGGAGGTTTGCGCGCCCGCGCGGGGCGCGGGAACGCCATTGGGAACGATGGCGATGCGCTCGCGCGACACGTGATCGTACTCGACCAACAGCTCGGCGAGCCGCTCCGAAAACGTAATGAACTGCGCGGTCCGCGAATTGGCGACGGCGTTGAGCGTTCGTACGAGCGGGTTCGCGCGCAGATCGCTGTTGTGCTCGGTGTGAACGATCGCCGGCACGCCGGCCAACGCCGCGGCCCAACGCCCCCACAACTTTCCGTGATACCCGTGCGTGTGAACGATCGCCGGACGGTGCGCTCGGATCAGTGCGACCATCCGCCAAAAAAATCCGAGATCCGCGCTCGAGCCACGACGCGCGGAGACCACCGCAACGCCGTCAATGGCCGGCTGTGCGCCCTCGCGCACGGTGAGAACCACGACGGGAATGCCAAGGCGTGCCAACTCGGCGCTCAGCGACGTGACGAAATTCTCGGCGCCGTAACACGGAAATTGATGAACGATCTGCATTACGAGACCCGAGCCGCGCGCCTCACCGTGCATAGACGGCCATCATTTCTTCAACCCAGCGCCCCAAATCGTAGCGGCGCCGCGCCGAACGCGCAATGGCGGCGCGATCGCCGGCGCGTTCTTCGCGCAGCGCTCGCGCGAGCTGCTCCGGCACGTTGGGCACGAGCCGCATCGCGTCGGTTCCCTTCGCAATCTCCGCCATCGCCGGAATATCGCTCGCGACCACGGGAAGCCCGCAGCACAAGGCTTCCAACACGACGAGCGGCGTGCCCTCGCGACGGCTCGGTGCCACGAGCACGTCGGCGGCCCAATAGAGCGCAACCGTATCGGCGCTGGCCGGAACGTCGATGACCCGGACGCGTTTGGAAAGCTCCCGGATCGTCGCGACAGTTGCGCCGATCGCCAACACGACGATGGGAAGATTGAAATCGAGCGCCCGCCAAAGAACGTCGCCGCCCTTGAGATATGCGTCGCGTCCGAAGAAGAGCGCAACGCGCTCCTGCCGCGCGATACCCAACGCCTCGCGGGCCATTGCCCGCTCCGACGGCGACGGTGCGCGGAACCGCTCGGTATCGACGGCGTTGACGACGACGGCGATCTTTTCCCCGGGTGCGCCCCAGCGCTGAAGCTCCGCGCGCATCGCCTCCGAAACTGCTACGAAGCCGCGCACGCCCCCACCCACCACGGCGTACTTGACCTTCTGGCGCAGCCGCCGGTAGGGCGTGAACGCTTCGGGCATGGCGCTATGAACGTGCCAGTAGAGGCGCGCGCGCCCAACGTACGCCGCAACGCTGGCCTCGAGGGTGTAGTCGACGAAGTGAACGTGCACGATGTCCGGCGAGAAACGCCGCAGCGCTCGATAAACGTCGGCGTGCGAACGCGCGAGCGTAAACGACGCGAATGCCTGCGCCGCCTGGCCGTGCCAGCTCGCCCGCGGCGTATCCGCAGCGACCAACGCGGTCGTATCGCCGCGCTCCCGGAGCGCGCGCGCGAGCGCCGCGAGCGCCGGAATGAAACTGCCCGGCAACGGGTTTCCGTAACTCGCAACGTGGGCGATGCGCTGCGCCGTGCTAGACACCGGCAACCACCGCCTCTGCTAAACGCTCCATGATGCGATTACGATCGTAGTGCTCGCGAACGTAGGTTTGCGCGGCCTGGGCCTGCAGACGCAGCCGGTCCGCGTCGGCTCGGGCTTGCCGAATCGCCGCAGCGAGCGCGCCCGCATCGTGCGGCAAGACCTGCAGTCCGGCGCCGCATTCGCTCACGAGTTTCGCCGACTCGCCGCTCGCGCTGACGATGACCGGACACCCCACGGCCAATGCGTCGAAGAGCTTCGACGGAACCGCATCGGTGATTCCGGGATGCAGCGCAACGATACTGGCATCGGCCTCGCGCAACAACTCCAAGCTCTCGTCGCGCGTCAATATCCCGGCGTAGGTGAGATTATCGATTCCCTCGGTTTCGATTCTTTTGAGCAGCCGCGCGGCATCGGCTCCGCCGCCGGCTAAGACGAAGCGAAACTCAGAATCGTTCGCAAGCAGCTTCGCCGCATCCAAAACGACGTCGAGCGACGCCGCGAGTCCCATGTTTCCGGCATAGACGGTCACGAAGCCGGCATGCGGAACGCGCGCGATCGCCGTGCGAACGGTTTTAGGAAATTCAAACCCGTTGGGCGCGAGCGCGATCTTCGCGAGCGCGACACCGCGGGCCGCGATTTCGTCGCGCGCACTCGGCGTGCAGGCGACGACGAGTTCGGCTCGGGCGTAGAGCGCGTCCACCACGAGGCCCACCGCACGGGCCGCGATGCCGGCCGGCTTCCAAACACCCAGTTTCACGCCCATATCGGGGAAGACGTCGCGAACGTCTACAAAGAGTCGCGCACGATGGCGCAGCGCGCCCACCAGTGCGGGCAGCGCCAAGGTGATCGGCGGGTACGACACGACGATCGCGTCGATCCGCGCGCGCATCGTCAGTAGTCGCCAGGCGAGCGCGATCGCAAGCGTTATCCACGAAAACAGGCGCGCGCCGCGCCCGCTCGCTACGTAGGCACGGAACCGTTCGATTCGAGCGTCGCCATCGCGTTCGGCATGCGATCGCATGCCGCGATACCGTTCCGAAACGACGCCGGCGGGAAAACTCGGCATTCCGGTGAGCACCGTCACGCTGTGGCCCGTGGCGGCCAGATATCGCACGAGCGCGCTCACCCGATTGCTCGCGGCGCACGGTTCGGGCGGATAAAACTGCGTTATTACCACGACCCGCTTGCGAACGAAACGTTCGATCGTCATGCCGTGCGACCGATGATCCGGCGCGCGAGCGCCTTCGCCGCGTAAACGCCGGAGCGGCCGGCGTTTACCACGTTGGAGCGCATTCCGCGCCGCGTCAGCGTGAGGTGGTTCGTCGTACGAACGCGCGAGGCAAATCTCGATTTGAACGGCTCGTTGCCGCGCAGCAGATCGTATTCCGCAAACCCGTGTTCGATCGCGTACCGAATCGTCAACCCGTGCAGCACCGTGCCGGGCGAGAAGGACGCGTAGTCGCCGTTAAAGCCGACCATATACGCGCAAAACGCGCGCCGCTTGTGATCGATGAAAAATCCCTGCGACGCAACGGGAACCGTTCCGTCGAAGATGCTGAACACGGCGTAGACTCCGCTCTCGAAGCAGTGCCGGAAAAGTCCGGCAAACGTCCGGCGGCCTTTACCGAGATTCTTTCTCCAGCGCCGCCGATTGAGCCGCAGGAGCGTTTCGATCGCGTCGTCGATGCCGCGTTCGTCGGCCCGCTCGAAGCGATATCCGGGCAGGGCCGCAAGCTGTCGCGTTTTTTTGACGAGTTTCGCGCGCGTCTTCTCGCTTACGGACTCGAGGTAGGTTTCCCAACGGTCGGGCAAGGTGATAAACGGGCAGAGCGTTTGGCCGCCGAGCCGCGCTTCGAATCGCTCGGGCGCGAAGTAGCGCGCCAACTTTCCGACGCGTTCGTCCAGCGCGTCGTTCAGGCGAAAGTTGTCCCATCGCATCGCTTCGAGTTCGGCGGCAAAGGCCGCAAGCACGGCGTCTTCGGGGGCCGACGGCGCGGCGATGAGACCGGTGTAGTCGGCCCGCGGAATGCCGGCCAAACAGAGGTCTTGCGCTAACGCCGGACCGGCAAGCGGAAAGCGCTCGCAGGCGAGCGGAAGAAATGCGAGATACGGATCGGCCGGCGAAAGCCGCGCCGCGAGGACCGTCCACGGCCGGCCCGAGGTTTGCATGCACGCGTCGATCCACGCCCACGACAAGAACACGTTGGCGCGACCGTCCGCGTCGTAAATCTCGTCCCACCGTTCGCGCAACGCGAGAAAACTTCGCATGGTGGTAATGCGCTCGACGACCATGGCCCATTATTGCACGGGCCACGGTCGCGGAGCAGAACCCAATTCCCTGATACGGGGCGACTAAATTACTGGCGCAAAATAATCGCTTGACCCGGGCCTAAAGTCCCCGGCACGCCGGTCGACCAACGCGCGCTGCCGCCCGCCGGTAAACTCAGATTGTCGAGCGTTAACGCGGACGTATAGGCGATACTCAACGCCGGCATCGCCGCACCCGATGCCGACGGATTGACGACGGCCGCACACGCGCCGATCGGCACCGCCGCTTGGTAGCATTGCGCGAACTCGCGAACGTAGACTCCGCCCTTCGCTAACGCGTTGACGTCAGCCGATGCCGTCGTGCGCGGCGAGCGCGGAACGATCGCGAACTCTGGATAGACGGCGTTTCCGTCGGCAGCCGGAGCGATCGGCGCGGCGACCGACCACTGCGGATCGTAGGTCAGCCACCACGAAGCCAGCCCGTAGAGCCGAGTTTGCGGCGACGACGTTCCGGTCATCATGCAGAACGAATATTTATGATGCCCGAGATCGGCTAAAAGGCCGTCGGCTTGGTGTTGCCAATGCTGGTTCTGATCGGTTACCGCACCGCTGCCGCGCGTGAAGCAGCCTTCGTGATTCGCCCCGCGAACGTTGGCCAAATCCAGAAACGCGCCGTTGTAAGCCGGTCCCAACGTCGATGGGTCGCCGCCGTTGAGAATGACCGGACGCACGGCCGCACCAAGCAGCGCGCTCTCGGCGCTTATCCATTGCGAGTCGGTGGTGATTTCAACGCCGCTCGCGTTGAAGCCGTAAAACATTCCGCTTGCGACGGTGCCGTTAGGACCGATAAACGTCGAGCCGGAATCGTCGGAAAAGAACAGATCGAGACCCGGCGAGGCGTTGGTGAACTGCGACATCGTCGCGACCACCGCGTTCCGCGCGGCCGCCGATCCCGGATTGAGCGCTTCCTGGTACTGCCCGGTCGTGGCGTCGGCGCGATTCACGCGCGCGCCGGAACTATCGTGGAACCACGCGCCGGCGGGCGGGTTGAGCTTTCCAACCTGCCCGGCACACGCGCCCGCCGGTTCGGTAAACGGCGGGACGCAGTATGGAACGAACGTCGGATCGATATACGTCACGGCGTATTTACCGCCGGCCGCTTTGAAGCTATTCGTTCTCGCGTTATCGTACCCGCTCGTCTCCGCGAAGTCGGCGTTGGCAGCCATGTACGATGCGGAGAGATTCGCGTTGATTTGGACGCCCGCAAACGTTTGACCGTAGTACAGAAACGTCAGAACGTGGAGTGGAACGAAGGGAGCGGGGGTGGCACTCGGTGAGGCGCTCGGCGAAGAGCCCGGCGGTGCGCCCGGCGGTGCGCCCGGTGCGGGGCTAGCAGGGGCGCCCGGACTCGGGCTCGGCGCACCGGCAACGCCCGGGGCGCCGGGGCCATTCCCGGCCGGCACGTTGACCCGGCCGCTGGGAATCGCTCCGCCTCCCCCCGCGCCGCCGCCGCAATTGCAGAGGCCGAGCAGTGCCATGAAGGTAGCGAGGTACAAATAACCCCCGAAATTGAGGTGGTACGGGCGTGCTGCGGCAGGGTATAATACAGCACCGCGAGGCTGCGCACTATCAAGGGACATCGTCGTGTATCTTTCCGGGCTGCAACCCGAAAGAGAGCCTCGTTAGGATCGGAGGTCGAAACGCGTCAACGTTTCGGCCTCCCTGTTTTGAGTTTGGCGCTCAGAGGTGATCAATGAGCTCCGCGAGGGAGCCGGGCGCTCTATACCGTTATCGGTTAAACCATTGGTTTGTTGATGGTTTTCGCCGCTTTCTTTTGCAAAATCACCCCGCGCACCTGGGCCGCCAAGCCGAATGTCAGCCAAAGCATCTTAGCGGTTGTCAGGTCGATAAACACCGAGGCAGCAAGCAACGCCACGGTTGCAGCCATCAACGCGGTACGCATGCCGAACAGGGCGTCGCCATCGGCAACCTTCGGCAAAATCCGTACTTGCAGCACGAGTGCGACGAGCAATACTGCCGCCCCGATCGCGCCCAGTTCGACGGCGTTCTGCAGGAGCAGATTGTGGGCGGCGCGCGACCATCCCATATCGTAGGCTTGATAGACGCGCAAAAAACTCTCGTCGTACGCGTTGGCAAATGCGCCGCTGCCGGCGCCAAAAATCCAGTGCTCCTTAAACGCGTTGAAGCCGACCGACCAAATCGAGAGCCGCCCCGATCCGCCGCTCGCGGCGGCGGATAGAAACCGGTGCACGAGCGTGGGATCGGCTGCGACGAGAGCGCCCGTGAAGCCGAGCATCGCAAAGACCTGAATCCGTTCGCGCGGCATCGCAACGATCAAGTACGCGAGCATCACGCCGAGGGCCAAAAACGCGCCGCGCGAAGCGGCAAACGCCATCGCAGCAAGCATGACGGCGATTCCGCAACCAGCCAGACCTTTCAAGAGCCAGTTCCGCGCTCGCAGTGCGGTTACGGCCAGCAGCGCGACGGGCAACAGGAATGCGGCTGCAAACTCGTTGATATCCAACGTCTGATCCGCTAAGAAGAGCGGCACTCGGTCGGTCTTTTGGGCGAGCAAGAGTTGCGCGGAACTCGGATGTTGGAACTGGTGAATGCCCAGCAGCGCGGCCGCAATGCCGCCCGCAACGATCAGCGCGAAGACCAACCGCAGATCTGGGGCCCGGACGGGAGCGATCGACACGATCGCGTAGAGCAGGAACACTTGCGCGAGCACGCCCAGCTCGCGCCAGCCGTTCTCCGGGTTCATCGTCCAAATCAACGACGCGCCCATCAACGCAACGAAGAGTCCCCAGCCGAAAAGCGCCGGCGACGGCGTCACGATCCTCCGCGCGCGCAACGACCATACAAGAAACGCGGCGCCGGCGAAGATGCCGAGCAGCCGGGCGACCGTACCGAACGCCGGCACCACGAGCAAGAGATTGAGCGGCACGAAAATCGCGTACGCTCCGTAGGGGAAAACGAACGGATTGCGCCACGCGGCGATGGCCAGCGCCGGAAGCGCCGCGATGAGAATCGCCAGCAGCGGCGCCGCCGCATTCGAACCGAGACTCTGGCGCAGCGCAAGCAAGAAGAGCCCCGCAAAGAGACACGCGAGCGCGATCGGCGCGAAGCGCTCCCGGTGCGTCCCCAACCACGCTCTAGCCACCATGGAATCGGAGCCTCAAACGCCGGTACGATTGCACGGCCCGATCCATCACTACGCGCGGAGAAGCGAAGACCGTCTGCTTCGCGTCGATGACGCTCGTGCTTCCGGTGTGAGAAAGCGTGTGATTGCCGGTGCGGAAAATGCGGCCGCGGCTGCCGCCATACGACGCCACCGTTTCTTCGGCAAACTCGGTCGGCGAGAGCGTCACGATGCGGCAAATCACGATCCGGTCGCCGTAGGCAATCGAGCTATCCTGGGCCGGCCGATAGAGCTGCCCCTTGAATGTAAACGGGGCTCCGGCCGGCCGCGCCGAGCCGATATCCGTCTTGATCGGATTCGCCGCGTGTTCGCACCACGGACCGAACAAGTGCTCCGCGTGATACGCGAAGAGATTGAGATTCGCATCCCGCGAACGTAGCGTGCAGAACAGCCACCACCGGCCGCCGTACTGGAAAATCGTGCTATCGCAGGCCGGGACGCCGTCGAGCAGCGTTGCGACTCGCTCCCAGCCGTGCGGCATGTCGACGATTTTGTAGAGCGAGACGCGATTCTCGGCCGCGCTCTCCGGTACGACGTACCACTCCCCGCGATGCGCAAACGCATACGGATACGAGAGATGCGTCGCCGAGCGCAAGACCGTCGTGCGCTCGCGCGTTTGCCAATCCGGAAGGATCTCCGTACAGCTGATGTAGCCGTTCCTGGACTTACGGTCGAGCGATTCCGTTAGAAGCCACGCATGGCCGCCCGCCGCGAGTACGAACGGGTCGGCGAGAAACTCCGCCGCCTCGCGTTCGATCCACCGGATCGGCGGCGCAAAATCGGGATTGAGGAACGCGGCCGGGGGCGCGTGCACCACGCCGACTCGCCAAACGGCGTCGGTAAGAAAATAGTTGAAGACGTGGATGGCGAGCGTCTTGCATTGCTGGTAAGCAAATCCGAGGATCGAAAACGTAACGCGCCGCGCGCTCGTCTCGCGCAGCAGCGGCGCCGCCGCGCCGGCGGCTGCGCCGCCTTTCAAACGCTCCAGCGGCCAACGCGCGCATTCACCGAGCGCGATCTCCAACGTGCGCGCGTAGGTGTAGAGCGTTTTGAATCGGCCGCGCCGGATGACCGCCGCCTTGCCGCCGCCCTGCCGGCGGCAAAGCAGTATGGTGAACGTGGCCGAGCCGCGCGCGATATCCGCGGCCGCGGGAAATTGCGTCAACGGGCGTCCGAATTGATCGGAAAAATACCACTCACCGAAACGACTCGCGAGCGCCGGTTCGCGGGGACCTGCCGATTCGCGCAGATCGACGACCACGTCGACCCCGGGCGAAACGGTACCGCCGCAAACGATCGGCGCCGTTCGCAGTGCGGAGCCTCCGAGCGCGCGCAGCACTCGCGCGAGAACGCCCTCGCGCGCGGCAACGGCGGGACGCTCGAGCACCGCGACGTCGTGTTCGGTTCGCAGGAGGTCGACGCACCGGTGCTGCCAGCTCGGAACGAGCGCTCGATCGACCAGCACGACGCACCGCATCGTTTACGCGCCGAGCCGGCCGGAGATTCCGAGGGCAGCCGTGCGCGGGAGATCGCTGGATTTGCCCAGCGTGTAGACGGTAAAGCCCGCCGCCTGCCACTCCGGCGTCTTGAAATAATTCCGGCAGTCGATGAGGATCGGCGTTCGCATGACTTCTCGAGCGAGCGCCGGCGTTATCGCTCGAAAGGCGTCGTGATCGACGACCAGCACGAGTGCGTCGGCGCCGGCCAGGGCCTCGCGAGCGCTCGCGCACAGATCGGCGAGCCGAGCGTGCGGATCGAAAATAGTGGTTTCGCATCCCTGCTCGTTCAGGAACTCGCAGATTTTTCGAGCCGGGCTTCCGCGAACGTCGTTGACGTTTGCTTTGTACGTCGCACCGAAAAGGGCGATTCGACGCTGCGGGCCGCACACGTCGACGTACCTGAGGATGCGCCGCGCGATGAGAAACGGCATCCGGTCGTTTACGCGTCGCGACGCTTGGATGAGTTCGGTCGCAAACGGATTGGCATCGGCTAAAAACCGCGGATCGATCGGAATGCAGTGCCCCCCGACACCCGGTCCCGGCTGCAGGATGTTGACGCGCGGGTGATTGTTGGCAAGTCCGATCGCCTCCCAGACATCGATGCCTAACCCCTCGCAGAATAGCGCCAGCTCGTTAGCGAAGGCGATGTTGACGTCGCGATACGCGTTCTCGATAACTTTTACGAATTCCGCAGTCCGCAGATCCGTCGTGTGTATGGCGGCGTTGACGAACGAGGCATAGAGCGCTTTGGCCGCGGCCGCATCGGCCGCAACGCGGCCGCCGATGATGCGTTCGTTCTCGCGAAGCTCGCGCACGATCGAACCCGGCAAGACGCGCTCCGGAGCGTGCGCGAGCCGGATGTCCTTCAAGCTTTTTCCATGCCGGTGCAGCGCGCGCGACACGACTCGTTCGGTCGTGCCGGGCGGAACGGTCGATTCCACGATCAGCAACTCACCGCGGCCGATCACGCGGCACACGCGCTCGGCCGCATCTTCGAAATGCCGCAGATCGGGCCGGTCGCCGAGCGCCGGCGTAGGCACGCAAACGATATAGGCATCCGCCGGCTCGACCTCGTCGCAGATCCGCAGACGACCGGCGGCGATCTCGTGCGTTGCCAAGTCGCGCACCTCGCGCTCGACGCCGCGAACGATTCGGCGAGTTAAATCCGCGCGCAGACGCTCCTGTGCGTCGTAGCCGGCGACGGCGTGTCCGGCTGCGGCCGCCAGGGCGGCCGTGGGAAGGCCGACGTATCCGAGGCCGATCACGCAGACGTTCACGCGCTAACCTCCAATGGATGCTCGCATGCCGCTCGAATGAGCGCGGCGAGTTCGGCCGTCGTAAGGGCGGCGTTAAACTCGGCCGTTACCCGCGCCCTCGCGCTCGCGCCCAAAGCGTGGCGCAGCCGCGCGTTCGTCGCGAGCCGCACGACCGCATCGGCGAGCGCGCGTTCGTCGTGAACGCGAACCACGACGCCGCACGTTTCGTCCAACAATTCGCCGACCGCACCCGAGCTCGTACCGATACACGAAAGTCCGGCGGCCATGGCCTCGATCAGCGCGACCGGAATGCCTTCCATACGGCATCCGTCCTGGCGGCTCGCGAGGATGGCGACGTCGTAGTCGCCGCGACGAAGACCGGCGAGCAAACGGCCGTGCGCTCGATATCCCAGCAGCAGCGCCTTGTTTCGTAGATTCAGCGCCTCGATTTGCCGACGCAGCCGGGGTTGAAGCGGCCCTTTCCCCACGATGTCGCAGCGGAACGCAATGCCGGCGTCGTCGACGAGTTTGAGCGCGCGCAAGAGGGTGGAGTGCCCTTTCTTCGGGACGAGATTGGCGGCGCATACGAGCGCGATCTCGGCATGCGCCGGCGCGGCGGTTTGGCGAGGAATATCGACGCCCAAGCGCACGCAGCGCAGCTTGTCGCGAAAACGCTCGCCCGCAATCACGGCGAGATGTTCTAGGCCCTGTTTCGAAATCGTGCGCACGAAGGCCGCACTCGCGAGCTTTTCGGCGGTAAGGTTGCGCTCGTAAATATCCCACGCGTGCGCGCTAGCGCTCCAACCGACGCCCGTTAGCCGCGACGCGATCAAGGCTACCGTCGCCGGCGCCGAGAGCCAATAGGCATGGAGATGCTCCACATTTTCGCGGCGCACGATCGCGGCGACACAAAGACCGCGCGGAAACAGCAGCACGTTCTTCAGCTTGATGCGCAGGGAGCTCGGCGCGAAGAGCAGCGAGGTGAAGACGCGCGCGACGTGCAATGGGCGCGCTCGCAAAACGCCGAGGGCCGCCGCGAACGTTTCGATGGAAAACATTCCGTGACGGGCCGGGATCACGATCACGCGAGCGAAGTGTTTTTGGAGCCCGCGCGTTTCGGCGGCCAAAAACGATTCGGCTCCGCTATATGGATAGCGCGACGAAACGATCGCGAGCGTCATGCCGCAACGCTATGAAACAGGAACTCGCAGGCCGTCTTACAGACGATCGCGAGATCCATGAGCACCGACCAATGTTCGATATAGAAGAGATCGTGTCCGAGGCGCTGTTCGATCGCAGAGGTATCGATATTGCGGTCCATGTAGACGTGCGACCACCCGGTGATTCCCGGGAGCACGGCGTTCCGGCCGTCGTAGTTCGGGAGCTGGCGGCGAAAGCGCTCGGCGAATACCGGACGCTCGGGGCGCGGCCCCACGATCGACATTTGCCCGTTCAAAACGTTGAAAATCTGCGGCAACTCGTCGAGACTGGTTCGCCGAAGGATCCGCCCAACCGTCGTGATCCGGCGATCGCCGGCGATCGCCCAGACGGCGCCGGTCGTCTCTTCGGCGTTGCGGCGCATCGAACGGAACTTGAACATATCGAACGGCTTGCCGTCCTTGCCGACGCGTTGCTGCCGCAGCAGCACGGGCGCGCCGGATTCCACGAAGATCGCAACCGCGGCTACGAGCATCGGAATGCAAAAGAGCACGAGCCCCGCCAGCGCAAAAACGATATCGAAGACGCGTTTGGCCGTTGCGCCCGGACGACGGCAGGCCCGCGGCACGATCGGTACGATGACGCCTTGCCGGCCGACGTTATCGAAATCGAAGTGTTTGTAGATGTCGCCGAGGATACGCGGTGCGGCGAACGAGACGGCGATGCGATGCTCCATCGCGGTCAGCGCGATACCCGGCATGGCCGCGGGATTCGGCACTTCGGTGAAGAGAATGCGGTCGGCTTGCCAGGCGCGAGCGGCGCCGAACCAATCCGCCAAGCCGATGCTCCCAACGTCGTCGTTCCAACGCTTGAGCGGCAACGGCAGCACGGCAACGTGCTCCGCCTGCCGCAACAGCGTCTCCGTCGACGCAACGCGTTGCGGATCGCCGACGACGGCGATCCGGCAATCCAACCGGCCATCGGTTTGCCACCCGGCTTTCACGAAGATTCGAGCCAGGCTCACGGTGACGATCGCAACGAGCGCCGCCACCACGAGCAGCAATCGCGACGACGGCATCTGCGGCAGGAACGCGAAGAGCGCGAGCTGCGGCACGATTCCGAGAATCACGGTCGCGGCGACCCAATAGAATTCATCCCACCAGCGCAGGTCGAGCGATTCGCGGTACGATCCGGCGCGCTCGAAGATCGCAAGCCAGAGCAAGCTGCTTACGACCATCGAAGCGATGAGCCGCGGCTCCGAGGCGCCGCGACCGATCGCGTGGACGACGCCGCTCGCGAGGAAGAACGCGCTCAAGAACATGACGAAATCGGTGGCGACGAGCCGGTAGACCAAACGCGCGGGGTACCGCACCGGCGCGGCCGTTGCGGTAAAGCTCATAGGAGCGGCTTTTGAAAGCCGTGCCGATACGAGGGCGCTCATATCTAGAATTGTAGCGGCCGCTGTCGAAGCGGCGTAGTGTCGCTCGCACCAGGAAGGCCTGGATACAAGAGGATCTCCGGTAGCGCCTTAGACTCATCGCCCCTAGGATTTCACGCACTGCACCGGCGCGTAGAAAAACCGCTGGGTGAGCCCGAGAACCGGACTCACCCAGCGGCAATGCGATCGACGAAAGGTGTCTTCTCGGCCTTACGCCGATCAAGAGTGATCTCGGGGTTCGCCGCAGCGATTTCCGAGTCGAGCCTCTTGGACTGCCACGATCGTACCAGCGCGCCGTCCACCCAGCGTCCACGAGGAGCAACTCGCGCTCCGGCTCGCGAATCGGAGGGAATTGAACGACCTCTTCAAGGTACCGGCGCGGCCGGGCGTGGGACTGCGACTCTTCGGATCTCCCCGAATCGAGCGTGACGGTGAGGTCCTGAAGTTCGCGGCTCCGCCGAAGACGCTGCCGCTGCTGGCCTACCTCGTGCTCAACCAATCGCAGCCGATCGGCCGCGACGCGCTTTCGTTTGCGTTTTGGCCCGACGACTCCGAAGAAGACGCGCGCGCCAATCTGCGCCGCCATCTCTACCGCCTGCAGCAAGCGCTCCCGCGTTCCGACGTACCCTGGATACTCGCCGAAGGCCCGACGGTCCGCTGGAACCCGGACGCGCCGCTCTGGTGCGACGCGATCGAGTTCGAGCGGCTGATCGAAAATCCCGAAACGCTCGAAGACGCCGCGGCGCTCTATCGCGGCGATCTCGTCGACACCGTCTACGACGACTGGATCGAAACGCGGCGCGAGCGCTATCGTGCCCGCTACCTCGACGCGCTCGCGCAGCTTACGCTGCGTTATCGCAGCCGGCGCGATTTCGACCGGGCCGAGTTCTACGCGCAGCGCACGATCGAATCGGACCCGTGGCGCGAAGACGCGCTGCGTGCGTTGATGGCGATTCGGTACGCGGGCGGCGATCGATCCGGAGCGCTCGAGATATTCGATCGTTTCGCGCAGCGCCTGCAATCGGAGATGCGTATCGAGGTGATGCCCGAAACGATTGCGGTGCGCGACGCGATCCTGCGCAACGCGCCGCTGCCCGACACTCCGGCCGGCGCCGCCGATCCGGTCGCGCAGAGCGAACGGGCGCCGCTTCCGTTCGTGGGCCGCGCGCCGGAACTCGCGGCGGCCATGCAGTTGTGGAGCCGCGCCGCACGCGGTTACGGCGCGACGCTGCTGGTCGGCGGCGAAGCCGGTATCGGCAAGTCGCGATTGGTCTCCGAAGTCGCGACGCTCGCGTTGGCGCAGGGCGCGCGCGTCTTTTTAGGGACCACGGCGTTTCCCGAGAGCCGCCCGTATCAGGCACTCGCCGAGGCCTATCGAGCCGCCGTTCCATTTCTGGCGACGATCGACGTGAATCCGCTCTGGCTCGGGATACTCGCGCATCTCGTGCCGGATCTGCGTTCGGCGCGCGAACTGCCGCCGGTTGCGGCTCTCGACTCGGCGTCGGACCAGCCGCGTCTGTTCGACGCGTTCGCGGTATGTCTCGAGGCGATGGCGCAACCGCGCCCCGTGCTGCTCGTACTTGAAGATCTGCATTGGGCGGGCTCCGCCACGACGCGCGCCGTCGAGTATCTGGCGCGCCGCGTCACCGGCAAACCGGTGCTGCTCGTGGTGACGTATCGCGAAGAAGCGTCGCCGGCTTCGCCCGTTCGAATCTTGCGCCGCACGCTCTCGCAAGAAGCGCGTTTGGAACAGCTCTCGCTCGGGCGGCTAGGCAGCGAAGCGGTGAACGAACTCGTCACGCGGTTGGCTATCGATCCCAACGAAGCGCCTCGACTCTACGCGATAAGCGAAGGCAATCCGCTCTTTCTCGAGTCGGCGATCGCCCGCAGTCACGCGCCGGACGCAACCGCGTCTGCCGGCGCGCACGGCATTATCGACGCGCGCGTTCTCGAATTGGCGCCGGCCGCTCGCGCGTTCGGTGAGATCGCCGCAACCATCGGACAAGCGTTCAATCTCGACGTGGTGCGCGAGGTTTCGGGTTGGACGGAAGCGGAGGTTCTCGATGCCCTGGGCGATCTGCTCGACGCGCGGATCGTGCGCGAAAGCTCGTCGCTCAATCGGTTCGATTACGTTTTTACGCATCAATTAATCCAGGCCGCGCTCTATGCCGTTATCGATCCGCCGGCGCGCCGGCGCCGCCACCATCGCGTCGCCCGCATCATGGAGACGCTCTATCCCGAACGTTTGGAGGAATTGGCGCGCGAGATCGCCTTTCACTACGACCGCGCCGGCGATCAGCTGCGCGCCGCGCGCTACTATGCGATCGCGGCCGAAGCGGCGCTCGGCGTCTTCGCCAACGAGACCGCTTTCGAAGTAGCCCAGCGAGGCTTGGAGCTAGCGCTCGACGACGCCGGGCTGCTCTTCGATCTGCTGAAAATCTGCGAACGCGTCGACGACCTGCGCGGCAACCGGAAGGCGCAGGAGCGGCACATCGACGACATGCTCTCCCTCGCCGACGGCATCGCCGAACCCGCGATTCGATGCGAAGCGCTAATCCGCGCCGTCATGCTCAAACGTCGCCTCGGCGACCGCGAGGCGCAAGGTAAACTCGTCGATTTGCTCGCCGATGCAGCCGCCCGAACCGGCGACGAACGCTGGCGGGCGCGCGCGCTCGAACAGCGCGCGCTGCACCTCCATGCGTTGGGGCGCTATAAGGCGGCCGACGAAGCGGCGTGGGATGCGTTCTTGGCCTTCGACGCGCTCGACGACGATCGCGGCCGCGTCGACGCGCTCTCGACGTGCGCCTGGGCGAGTTCCTACCTGGGCGATATGGATCGCGCGGGCGCCTTAACGGAACGCGCCGTCGCCATCGCGACCGCCGCCGCACAGACGCCGATGCTGCGCGCCGCGCTTCGCGGCGCGCTCATCGTCGCGCAGGTTGCCGAAGATACGGTCGCGTTGCGCAACGTCGGCCAGCGCGCCGTCGACCTTTCGCGCTCGATGGGCGATCGCGAAGGGGAGGCGAGCGCCCTCGTCAATCTGGCCAACGCCGCGCACAACGAGTGGAAGGTCGGCGAGTCGCTGCGCTACTTCAACGACGCCATCGCAATTTTTGAAGAGACGGCGACGGCCTACGGGTTGATGCAGGCAAACGTCAATCTCAGCTATCTGCTCGTCGACGTTGGCGACGTCGAACGCTCTCGCACGCATATCGGAATCGCACGATCGATCGCGCAGCGCGAGGATAATGCGTATATTCTCGGCCTCTGCCAACTCAACGAGGGGCTGACCGAAGAATATTGCGGGAACGCGGCGGCGGCAGCGGCGCGCGCCCGTCAGGCGCTCGAGCTCTACCGCGGACTCGGCCACGCACGCTTCGAAGCGACCGCGCTGCAGCAACTCGGATCCGCCGAGCGCGGCACCGGTAATCTCGACGACGCCCTCGAGCATCTGCTGGCCGCGCTCGATGCAAGCCGGCGATGCGCCGATCGCGACGGCGAAACGCTTTGTCTGGCGACGCTGCTGCTAGTTCGGATCGAACGTTCGGAGCCCGTAGCGGCGCAACCGCTGGCGGCCGCTCTCGCCGTGGCCCTCGCGAACGCCCCCGACCATCCGCATTATCCGCGAGCGGCCTGGGCGTTGGCGCAATGGTATCGGCTCGGGCGCGAGAACGCGGCGGCCATCTGGCTCACCCGCGCGCACGAGCGCTTCGCGGCGCGGCTGACGGCGCTGCCCGACGATCGATCTCGCGAACTCTATAGCGCGCTGCCGTTTCACCGTCAACTCATTGCGGCACACGATCGCAAAGAGTGGCCGCCCTTCTGCGCCGCCTAGCAAGGCGGCTCCTTAGGTCCTACCGCCCCTAGTCCATCCCACACTCGTTGCGCTCCCTGGCTGCGCCTACACTTTGGAAACGCTGACACGGAAGGTTTCCAATGTGTCTGAATCCACTTACTGTATGCAAAAGGAGCCTCGAATGTATTTGAGGCCCCGGTTTATCCCACTTCTGGCCGGTGCGCTGGCGTGCTTTTTCGGCACTCCGGCGATTGCGTACGCGCAAAGCGTGCCACCCGACACCGCCATCATTCAGGATTCGAGCTTTACCGACGTTCTGGGCATCGTCAAAGTCAATCAAGCAGCCGGTGCCGGCAACGTTCAGGCAAACCTCGCGATCGTCTCCCATTCACCGCTCCACGTAAACGTCACGCAGGTGACCGACACGAGCGGAGCGTCGGGCGACGTTGAGATCATCGGTTTCGCGTTTTCAAACACCGCGGGTATTCTGCAAATCAATCAGGCAGCCGGCAACGGAAACGCGCACGCCAATGTGACGATCTTGGAGTATGACCTCAGCGCCGCCCAGATGACGGACACATCGCTGCAGGGCGTGGTTCCCACGCAACACGTTATATCCAAAACAACGCCTTCCACCGGTCTCGGCGATCGCGTTCGCGTCGGCCCCACGACATTTGCGGGAAGCTCCGGCATCGTGCAAGTGAATCAGACCGCCGGCTCGGCCAACACCGCGACCAACAGCTTCCTGTTGCAAGTCCAACAGGGTTCCATCGGTCCTTAAAGTCCGAACTTCAAGTCTTCTGAAAAGGACGAACCATACAATGCGATCGAAAAAACTTCTCTCGGCGGTAACGACGCTGGCGATGCTCGTAACGTGGGTTATCCCCGCGGCGGCTGCCAGCTCCGTTAACAATGCCGTCAACCAAACCACCACGTCGGCAGTCGTAATCAACGGCGGCTTCCAAGAAGCCGAACTCCAAGACAATGCCTTCCAAAATGCAAGCGGCTCCATCGGCATGAACAACGCGTCCGGCTCGTTGAACGAACAAGCCAACCAGTTGTACATCAATCAGACGGCCACGGAGCTGGCCCTAAACGACAAGAATACGCAAGATCTTTCGAACACTCAAATCGATAATAGTTCCGATGTAAACCGCGTTTTTCACGCGAGCGGAAACAACGAAGCGACGTACGAAGATAACGTATTCCAAAAAGCGTCCGGCAACATCGGCGCCAACAACGCAGCCGGCAACGCGAACCAACAACAGAACACGGCGATCATTCTCTCCAGCTGCAACAATACGTGCGGCAGCGGACCCGAACTGACGACCTCGGGCAAGGCGGGGCAGATCAGCCTGACTCAAACCGCGGGCGGTCTGCTTCTATTCGGCGATACCGGAACGTTTGACGCCGGCTTTACCGGCAGCTTCGGCTCCAACAACGCCTCCTATTCAGACAACGCGTTCGCAGGTGCCTCGGGCAACATCGGCGCCAACAACGCAGCCGGGAACTTGAACCAGCAGGGCAACCAGCTGGCGCTGCTCACCAACGGCGAGATCGAAAATCTCAACGTCGCTGGGACGCAAGCCAACGCAGGCAAGAAGGGCGGCGCCCCTAGCAACGCCATCGATGATTCGAATAACATCGCGAGCTTCGACGGCTCCTTCTCCGGCGCGTCGGGCAACATCGGCGTCAACAACGCCGCCGGCGACATGAATCAGCAGTCGAATCAAGCCGTCTTGAACGTGGCTGCCAAGCCCGCTCCGACGGCCACTCAAGTCCCCGAGAGCGGCGATACGATCGAGCCGCTCACGCTCTCGCTCTCTCAAACATCGACCGGCTACGTCACCAACGCCGGTAACCAAGAGGCCGAGTTCCAAGGCAACGCGTTCTCGAACGCGAGCGGAAACATCGGCGCCAACAACGCGGCCGGAACCCTCAATCAGCAGCAGAACCAGCTCTATCTCGACGTCCTCGCTGAAGATATGAGCCTCTCTGCAATCGACACCCAGGTACAATCCGGTTTCAGAATCGACCACAACGGTACGTTCGGCGATAAGACGTTTGCATCGGCCGGCAACAACGAAGCCACCTTTGAAGATAACGCCTTCCGAACCGCCAGCGGCAACATCGGCGTTAACAATGCAGCCGGCAACGGCAACCAGCAGCAGAACAGCGCGGCAATCTTCTCCAACACCTGCGTCTCTTCGTGCGGCGGCGGGCCGGAGATCAATAACGCGGAGATCGGCAGCGTTCAGGTCTCCGCCGGAAACTCGTATACCGGCAAGGCGGATCGCAACAGCGAACCGGCCGACGGCCACAACACGGCCACGTACCTCGACAACGCCTTCCAGGCGGCCAGCGGCAACATCGGCGCCAACAACGCCAGCGGTAACATGAACCAGCAAGCCAACATGCTTGCTCTCATAACCAACGGCGAAGTTGACGGCGCCTTCACGGCCGTGGAGCAGGTCTCCGTCGAGAACAGCATCTACCACGACACCGGGAACGTAGCGAATTTCGACGGGAACGCCTTTGCGAATGCTAGCGGAAACGTCGGCGCGAATAACGCCGCGGGCGACATGAATCAGCAGCAGAACCTCGCGGTCATGAACGTTGCGGCAAAAACGACGACGCCCAAAGTAAACGAAGGATCCGACGCCACGACATCGCAGACGAACACCTCGTTCCAAGCTCAGCTCGGGACGACGATCGTCGATGCGGGCAATCAAGAGGGCGAATTCGAAGGAAACGCGTTCTCGCATGCCACCGGTAACATCGGTGCGAACAACGCCGGCGGCACCAACAATCAACAGTCCAACGCGCTCTACATCGATCAGCTTGCGGAAAGCCTCTCACTCGGTTCCACGAATGCCCAGGAAGAGGCCGGCGTGAGCATGACCAAGGGCGATGCGAACGGCAATCAAGAGGCGACCTACGAGGACTCCGTGTTCTCGAACGCTTCCGGTAACATCGGTGTCAATAACGCCGGCGGCAACGCAAATCAACAGCAGA
Source organism: Candidatus Baltobacteraceae bacterium (assembly GCA_036559195.1). NCBI lineage: Bacteria > Bacillati > Vulcanimicrobiota > Vulcanimicrobiia > Vulcanimicrobiales > Vulcanimicrobiaceae > Vulcanimicrobiaceae bacterium. The sequence continues at coordinate 34,613 of DATBTN010000046.1, read as the reverse complement.
ATAGCACGACTATTCTGGCCAACGTGTGCGCGGATCCGACTTGCGGCAACGGACCCCAGGTCACCGGCGATATGGTCGATCTCACCCAAGTCTCCGAAAACAACAAGTACGATGGCATCAGCCAATTCCGCGACGAGGCCGAAGGCAACAACCAGGCCACGTTTGAGGACAACGCTTTCCAAAATGCCAAGGGCAATATCGGCGCGAACAACGCCGCTGGAAACATGAACCAGCAAAGCAATGCGATGGTTCTTATCACCAACGGTACGTTGTCGAGCCTCAGCGCCCACATCGGACAACAGAACCTCTCTAATTCGATCTCAAGCGACGTTGGAAACTCGGCGCTCTTCCAGGGGAACGCCTTCCAAAACGCCGCGGGTAACGTCAGCGCGAATAACGCTGCCGGCGATCTGAATCAGCAAGCCAACCAGACCATCATCAACACGAAACCGTAACCTACGGCAAAGGCAAGCGGATCCGTATGCGGATCCGCTTGCCGCTCTTTTTTACAGACGACCAGAAGGATGGCTTACCACCCATGCGATTGATAGCGTCGGCGATTGTGGGACTCGCGCTGCTCACCGGGCTCGCTACTCCCGCTCGGGCAGACGGCTCGATCGGGTTTATGCCGGGCGCGGGCGATGCGTTAGTTCACGTGAAGACGCTCTCCGACGAGCGCTTTACAAACGTCGTGCGTCAACGGGTGGACTATAGCTGCGGCGCGGCCGCGGTGGCGACCATCCTCAGGTACGCCTACTTTATCCAGACGGACGAAGACGGCGTGGTGCGCGGCATGCTCCAGGTCAGCGATGCCAAGAGCGTGCGCGAACGCGGTTTTTCCCTGCTGGACATCAAGAATTACGTACAGAACCTGGGCATGTCGGGAGCCGGTTATCAAATCTCCCTCGAAAAGCTCTATGCGTTAAACGTCCCCAGCATCGTGCTGCTGACCGTCGACGGATACGAACACTTCGTCGTGCTTAAAAAAGCCACGCCGCAGTATACGTATGTGGCCGATCCGGCCTTGGGAAATCGCGCAATTCCTACGAGCGAATTCTCGGCGGCCTGGACGGGAAACATCATTTTCGTCATTCGCGCGCCGCTGTACGATCCGCGAAACCCGCTCGAATCGGAGCGCGGAAGCTCGACCAATGCGCTCGCCGATAATATTCTCTCGCCCTCCGACATGCTCTCAAACTCGTTGCTTATGACCATTCTTATTCCGGGTCCGAGCCGACTGTAATGACGGCGAAATCGAGGATTGTAATGACACCCTTTGCTCGCAGACTTCTGATGGGCGCGTTGGCCGTTTCACTGAGCGGTGCGTCCGCCGGGTCGGCGGCCGCCGGCACCTTCGATGCGCTCGCCGGCTTGCGGCCGATCTCCGATGCGACGCTGCAAAACATGCGCGGAGAATTCATCGTTGCGCCCGTTCGCGGTGCGACCGCCGCGGCTGCGACGGTCGGCGCGCGGCTCGATCCGCTGCTGAGTCAGTCTCCGGCCGCGGCAGTTGCGTCGGCCGGACGCGGCACGCTGGGTGCGGGCCTCGCGAACGTTTCGAGCGGCGGCGGCCAGGTTGTGTACTTCGGCCTGCAGGTCGTCTCGAGCTGGCAAGTTGCAACGGCTACCGGACCGGCGGGTGTGTCGGCCGGCGCGACGATCGGCGTCGACCTGCGAACCGGGACGCCGTCGATTTCGACGTGGACCACCTCGACCAATAACGGGCTGCCGTCCACGCCGTCTACCGGCGGCAGTATCGACGGGACGCCGCCGGCGACGAGCGTCGTGAACGGCGTGGGTCAAAGCGTTCAGGTGGCCGGAAACGGCAATAGCGTGAGCAATCAGGCGACCGTGCAGGTCGGGCAGATCGTTCCGGTGCTAAGCCCCGGACCGCCGTCCAACGCGCCCCCGTGTGGGGCCGCCTGCAGCGTGTCGTTCGACGGCACGGGACTGCACGTTTCGATCGCTACCCCTCAAGGGGTCGTCTCGCAAGCGGTCGGCCAAAACGGCATCACGCAAAGCGTCGCGCTGACGAGCGATTTCAATCAAATCAGCAATCAACTCGGCGTGAACGTGCAGCTGGCAAATCCCTCGCAATTTAGCGCCGGCAGCCTCCTGCCGACGATCCAAAACGTCATCGGCATTCACTAAAGGGCAACATCATGAAGTGTCTAGCATGGATCCTCGTTCTCTCCATTCTTTCACTCGGCGCCGGCCCCGCCGGCGCGGCGCCGAAGAGCACGGTAGCCCAGCAACTCCAGGCGATGCAGCGCGAACTGCAGCAGCTTGAGAAACGCAACGCCGAACAGCAAGTAAAGATCGACCGGCTCGAGCACCGTCTGCCCGCTTTGGCGGCGGCGAACCGGAAGAAGCATTCGCAGTTGCAGCCGAAAACGCTCGTCATGGGGCCCATGCGCTTTGCCTCGAGCGACGGCGGCGCGGGATCGCCGACCGGCGCACGCCTCGTGACCCCGCCCGCGGGCGACTCGAACGGCAAGCCGACGTTCGGAGCGCCGGCGCCCGAGCAGAACAGCGTGAAGGCCACGCTCCAAGAGCAAAACGCGCTCTTTCAAAAGGGCTTCACCATAACGCCTCAGCTCACGTATACCTACGCGGACAATCGGTTCTTTACGCTCAACGGATTCCTCGCGCTCGGCGCGATCTTCCTCGGCAACATCAACGTTAGCCGACAGCAGAATAACGTCTTCTCACCTAGTCTCAACGTTACGTATGGCGCGACTAAACGGCTGCAATACGACGTGACGATTCCATACCTCGCGCGCAGTTCGACGTATACGTCGGCAGGCGCCGATAGTTCGTCGTCGCAAGCGAGTGAAAAGACCATTGCCAACTCGGGCCTTGGAGATATTACGGTCGGGGCGTATTATCAACTGCGTCAACGCTCGCTAAGCGCACCGAACGTTATCGTAAACGCGCACCTGACCATTCCCACGGGTCAAAACCCTTACGGGATCAAGATCGCGCAGGATCGCGCGAACAACAACCTTTCCTATGCGCGCAATTTACCGACCGGTTCGGGCGTCTACAGCGTTTCGGCGGGCGCGACGATCATCAAACAACTCGATCCCGCGATCGTTTTCGGGAGTGTCGGATACTATTACAACATTCCCGGACATTTCACCGATATCAGCCCCACCGACGGCACCCTGCAGCCCGGATTCGTAGCGCCCGGCAACGCCATTAGCGTATCGATCGGTACGGCGTTTGCCCTCAACGATCGGATCAGCACGTCGTTTTCTTTCCAGGACACGCTCGTTGCGTCGACTCGCGAGCGCGTAAAAGGTCCCTGGATCGGCGTGCCGGGCAGCAGCGTGAACGCCGGTATGCTGAACATCGGCGCGACCTATGCCGTGAACAAGAAAGTCTCGGTGCAGACGATGCTCGGCATCGGGGTCACCCACGACGCCCCCAGTTTCCAATTCAGCTTGCGGCTGCCGCATAGCTTCCCGTAAGGAGCACGATTTCGTGAAACCGTTTTACATCGGCACCCTCGCACTGCTCGGCGTCATGGCGTCGACGGCGCCCGGCCTGTCGCAAGTCTCCGTTCCGCCGTCGGCAAAATCGGCGGCGACGACTCCCGCCGCACCCGGCGTCATCGTCCCGGCGCCACTCATGCTCGAGAACCTCGACCCGACCGTCGGCATCGCCAAGGCCTGCACCGTCGGGGCGCCGATATTCCGGGTACGCGCTATCGTGGAGAACACATCGACGGGCGCCGATCCGCAGCCGTTGGGCGTCGCTTACGCGATGGACGACAAGAAACAGTTCGTCGGCGCGACCACGGTGAAGGCGCTGAAAAAGAACCAGCCGACGGCAATTCCGATCTACATCAAAGCGACGAAAGAGAATCTGGGCGCGGTACCCGGGGCGCATCGACTACTCGTCATCGTCGGCCCGAATAGCCGCACGATCGACTTCACGGTCCAGCCCGGACAGTGCAAGCCGGCGTGAGGAGCCGTGCAAAAACTTCGACACGACGACGATTTGGATAAAGCCGTCGTCGTGCGCCTCGCCGGGACGTTCGACTCGATCGACGCTGACGAACTTCGCATCAAGATGGAAGCGCTCGAGTCGGGCGACCCGGCGATCGCCGACCTCGCCGAACTCACGACGATGGAAACCACGGACGTGGACGTCTTGATCCGAGTCAACCAAAAACGGCTTCGCAGCGGGCGATCGCGCATGCAGATCGTCAACGTCAATCCGGCTATCGGACGGTTGCTGCATCTGCGCGGGTTGGCGCGCGCCTTCGATATTCAATAACAGCCCGCCCTTCCGTCCTTCGAAGGGCGGATTTGGGTTAAAGGCGGGAGGAGTTCGCAGGCCGGGTGGAAGCCGCGCAGAAGAGGGGCCTCTTAGATGAAGAAGGTGCTCGGGGCTCTCGCCCTCCTGACCTTACTTTACGGCTGCGGCGGCGCGGGCTATTTACCCTATGCCCCCGACGCGCTTACGCCTCAGGCGATTCATCAACTCGTTGCCGATGCGGCCGCGCGCAATAACGTGCCGGAAGGCCTCGTCAACGCGATCGTCATGGCCGAGTCCTCGGGCGACCCGCATGCGATCAGCCCGGTCGGAGCGCAAGGCCTCATGCAGCTGATGCCCGGCACCGCACAGGCCTGCGGCATCGGCAATCCGTTCGAACCGCAGGCAAACGTCGAGTGCGGCACGCGCTATCTGCGCGAACTGCTCGCGCGCTACGGCAACAACGTGCAGCTCGCCGTCGCCGCCTACAATGCAGGCCCGGGAGCGGTGGATCAGTACCACGGCGTTCCGCCGTACGCCGAGACGCGCACGTACGTCGCGCGCGTGCTGGCAGCCTACCACAACTACTAGGCAACTAGACTCGGATGGCTTCGCTTCCCGGAGCACGTTCCGCTTCGTTCTTCTCCCGCTTACCCTTGCGGCTCCCGATTCTCGACTCGTACGTTCTGCGCGAGTTTATCGGGCCGTTCGTGTTTGCGTTCGGCGCGTTCTTCCTGTTCTGGGCGTTCAACATTTTCTTTTTGGCGGCGAAGTATCTGATCGAGAATCACGCGCCGTTCTTCCTCGTGATGCGGTTCATCATCTTTCGAATCCCGCAGTCGATTCCGCTCGCCTTTCCGTTCGCCGCACTCTTCGCAACGCTGCTCGGCATGGGCCGTCTGGTCGCCGACAACGAGATCAACGCCATCCGCACGGCCGGCGTCTCGCTCTGGCGTCTCTGCCTGACGCCGATGCTCTTCGGGCTCGCCGCCTTCGCGCTGTCCTACCTCGCAAACGAGTATATCGCCCCCAAGTCGGTCGATCTCTCGACGCGAACGTTTTATCAGATCATCTATCACACCGCGTCTCTGCCGATCGAGCCGCAATTTTTCCGCAAAGATCCCGATACCAACAACGAGTTTTTCGTGAGCCAAGTGCTCGCCGACGGCAAGACGATGGCGGGCGTTCAAGTCTTCAAACCGGGGCGCGACGGGTATTGGAACGAGACGTTTCAAGCCAAAACGGCGCACGTCGACGGCGCCACGCTCGTCATGACCGACGTGATCGAGACGCGCTACGGGAACGACGGGTACATGACCTCGCAGAATCGCATCAAGAATTTCTCGATCGGGCTGCCGCTCGCCGAGAGCGCCGAGCAATTCATGAGCAGCGTCAACAGCGACGCGTACACGATGAACAGTAAGGCGCTGCGCCGTCAGGTCAACGCTCTAAAAGCGCAGGGTGCTGGCGGCGAAGCGCTCGGAAATCTCGAAGTGAGCCTTGCGAGCAAGAGTGCGTTTCCGTTCGCTTCCTTCGTCGGCGTAATCATCGCATTGCCGCTGGCGATCCGCTTCGGCAAGAAGGGCCGAACGATGGGAATCGCGGTCGCAATTCTCGCGTTCTTCGTCTACTATCTCTGCTATCAGGCGTTCGCCGTACTCGGCACGACCGGGCGCGTCAACCCCTATCTCGCCTCGTGGTTTCCGAATCTGGTTTTCGGACTCGCGGGGCTTGGGATGCTCTGGTTCGAAGAGCACTGACGACGTGCATCGCTATCTCCACCATCGCCGCACTACCGTTGCGATCGCATGCCTACTTGCGTTTGCATGCGGCATCGTTCCCGTACAGGCGTTTGCCGCGTTCGCGACGCCGAGCTTCGACGATCTGCAGTCGCAGCGCGCACTCGCGCTTTTAAACCATCAATCGTGCGCCGTCGCGCTCGCGCAGCCCACATCGGGACCGACGATCGCGCCCTCGGCGACGCCACCCGCTTCGCCCGCACCCTCCGCGACGCCGAGCCTGCCGCCGCTGCCGCAGGCGCCGACGGGCCAACAGACGCTCTACGCGACCCCGTTTCCCACGAGTTCGCCCGTGGGACCGCCGCCGGTTCCGACGGCGAGCCCGAACCCGAGCGCGACGCACGGTCCCGTTTTTCTTCAACGCACGAACGCGAGCGCTCCGCCTACCGTCGCACCGGCCGGCGTCGCGACCCCCGGGCCCTCCCCAACGCCGACCGGCGTACCGACGCTGCGGCCCGGCTACATCGCCGTGCTCGCCGACAAGGTAGCCGGAAGCGGAAAACCCGGGAAACCCGGCGACGCGACCGGCAACGTGCACATCTTTTACCAGAATGCCGTGCTCGTCGGCGAGCGCGCGCATTACGACGGAGTGCGCACGATTACCGTCTCCGGTAATCCCTATATCATCAACAACGAACAGAACTCGATCTACTACGCCGATACGATCGCTTTCGATACGATCGATCAGAAAGCCGAACTCATCAACGGCCGCGGCGAAAGCTCGCAAGGCGTCGAACAAGGTCTGGTCTACTTTAGTTCGCCGGACCTCAAGACCGAAGCCGACGGCGTTTCGCACGGCGATCGCCCGTACGTCACGACCTGCGCGCGCCCGCGGTCGGGCTATCACATCACCGGCCGTACCGTCGACGTCAAACCCGGCGACCGCATCACGATCACCAAGGCCGTGCTTTGGCTGGGCGCCGCCGCCGTCTTCTACTTACCGAAGGTCGTCATACCGCTGCGCAGCGTAAGCGACGAGCGCCAGAAACCGCAGTTCTTTCCCGAGATCGGCTACGATTCGTACCAAGGGTATTACGTGAAGGCGCGTTTGAGTTTCGGGCACGACCAATACTATTATGGCTACTATCGGGTCGAATTCTTCAGCAAGGTCGGGCTCGGTTTAGGCTACGTCGGCTTCCTGCAGCGCAAGGACGGCAAGCGCCAGACCAGCATTAACTACTATGGAATCCACGACCGTCGCGTGGGCAGCTCGAACTACAATCTCGACACGCTGGATACCGAGAACTTTTCGAAAACGCTCCGCGGTCAGTTCGGTCTTGCCTACAACAGCAACTACGGACCGCTCACCAACGTGCCGCCGAATACGCGGATCAACGGCACCGTGTATCACACGGCGCCGCGCAACTCGCAGACGTATTCGTTTTCGCGTTCCGAGATCGGTTCGCAGTCCAAGAGTGACGGGTTCGGGTTTACCGACACCCACACGATCACGCCGACGCTGAGCAACAGCGTCAATTTCACGCTGACGAGCTCGCAATCGTCGTACGGCGGATTCTTCAGTTCCAACTCGTCGAGCCACTTCACGGATCTCGCTCACTGGGCTTCGCGCGGCGCCGATTATCAGCTCACCATCGATAAGTCGTTCGCCAAGTCGCCGTTCGGAATCGAGGACAAGCTCCCCGAGCTGCAGATTCGGCCCAACAGCTTCTTCCAACACTTCGCCTTCCCGCTGGGCGCGCTCTTCACGATCGGAAAATACAGCGAGCCGCAAAATTCTTTTGCTACCTCGCGCGCGGATCTCAGCCTGAACCTCGGTCCCGCGCTCTATCACTTTTACAACAGCGACTTCTCCGCTACGGTGAACGTCGACCAATATGCGTACGGCACCGGCGACCTCAAAGCAAAGATCACGCAGCAAGCCTCACTCTCGACCGTCGCCGGCCGGCATATCGTCAACTCGCTGACCTACACCGAATCCAACTACAACGGCCCCGCGTTCGTGCCGTTCCAAAACATCGACCAGCAGCCGTTGAACAATTACCACACCGCGCAGGACGTCATGCGCTTTTTCAATAGCGACTACTATAATCTCTCGCTGGGCTTCGGCACCAACTTCGATCGCATGGCGCAGCCGGTCTCCTACCAGTTGACAACCCGGCCATCGTCGCGCTCCTACGCCTCGATCGCCGGCTCGTTCGTCCCCGGATCCGGCAACGGCTTCTACTCGACGAACTTCCAAATCGCCACGCCGTTCGGCCGCGGCGGTACGCTGCAATTCCTCGGCGACGTCGACTGGAAGAACCGCGCGCGCATCGAGAACAAACAGCTCTACTACAGCCGCATCATCGGCGACTGCTACGAACTCGCCGTCAGCTACAACCAATCGCTCAAACAGATCAACCTAACGGTAAACATCCTCGCGTTCCCGTCGCACAGCGCCAACCTCGGCATCTCAACCCAGGGCGGCCCCATCTTCCAAAACGGCCTCAACAGCTTCTAATTCGCAGCACACCCACGCTTGGACGGGCTCGCGCTTCGACGAACTCGTGCTTCGACAAGCTCAGCATGACAAGGGGAGAGACGACCCCTTTTTTTTGTCATCCTGAGCTTGTCGAAGGACGCAGCTTGAACGACGGCAACACTCCGCAAGCCGCACGCATCCTCAAGCTCACGCACCGACATGCTCGCACTTCGACACGCTCATGCTTCGACAAGCTCAGCATGACAAGAAAAAAGGACCGGTTGTCATCCTGAGCTTGTCGAAGGACGCAGCTTGAACGACGGCAACACACCGCACGCACCCTCAAGCTCATGACCTCGCGACAGGCTCATGCTTCGACGAGCTCAGCATGACGAATGCTGGATTAGGGCGTGTCGCAGGGTGGGTGGCCGCAAGGGCACGTATCGGACTCGATCGCGGTGGCTGCGGCGCGGCAGGCGTCGCTGCAGTAGGCCACACCTTCGATGCTTTCGGTTACCACGCAGTTGCAGAGATCGTGGGCGCAGGCGATTGTTTCGAACATGCGGGCCTTGTACCCGTCTTACGGGTTGTTCGAGACCTCGCCGCCGGTGATTTGGGCGCTCGGATCGCTTGCCTGGGTTACGCCGGCGGTTGGGACCGTGAATTGCTGGTCGTTCGCAACCGACGTGTTCGCGCTGAAACTGAAGGTCGTATCGCCGGCGCCGCCGATTCCCGGCGCATCCTGCGGATTGCCGAGGGGATCGGTCGTCCAGAAGTTGATGAACCAGGTGGCCTGCGGCGCGGTGGTGGGCGGGGCGTTCGGTGAGGCCGAGGCCGACGGCGAGGCCGCGGGCGAGGCGCTCGGCGCCACGCTGGGCGCAACCGACGGCGCGGGCGTCACGCCGGCGAGACCGTAGAAAAGCGCCCGGTTGAGGGTGATAACGAATTGAGTGTTGCCGTTGGTGGAAAATGTCAGCAGCGACGGATCGACCGGCGGATAGAAGTATTGCGTTCCAACCTGGACGCCGCCGGGCGATTGCTGCCGATAGATCTCGGCAATCTTCGCCTGCGCGGCCCCACCGGTGCCTCCGACGATGATCTCGAACGAGAGATCGCGATAGTTCGCTTGCTGGTTGGCGTACTTGAGATAAGGTTCCGCGCCGCTTCCGCTCGTATTAAAGGCGATAATGTAGCGATGGTTCGTAAAATCGAGCGGCTGCAGCGTGTTGAACTTCATTTGCATGAACCCCGGCGCCAAGCCCGAGCCGTTGGTGCCCGCCCGATCGGGAGTAACTTGACGACCGCAAGCAGCCAGCGCGAACGCCGCAGCACCGAGCAGTACGAGTAGTTTGCGTATCATCAAAACCTCAGCGCGCGGTCTAGAGTTCGGCGTCGCGGCCATCAGCGCGATCGCGCTTGCGTTGGCGTTTCCCAAAGCCGGTCAGGCGTGGCTCGCGCCGTTCGGAGCGGCGGGCCTGTTCTGGGTGTGGCAACGCGTTTCCTTGAAACGTGCGTTCTGGACCGGATGGTTCGCGGGCACGATCTTTATGGCTATCACGTTTTCGTGGATCGTCTATACCATCGGGAGCGCGCTGGGAAACCTCTCCTTCGCGGTCGTCGCGATCGTCGCGCTCGTCGAGGGGATTTTTTTCGCACTGGCCGGGTCCGCCGCGGCGCTCGCGTATCGTTACGTTCACCCGTCGTTCGCGCCGCTGGCAGCGGCGTGCGCGTTCGTCGTCTTCGAATGGGCACGGTCGGTCGGCGAACTCGGCGTGCCGTTCGAGCAGCTCGGATATTCGCAAGCCGATAGCCCGCTCGCGATCTTCGCGGCCTACGCGGGCACGTTCGGCGTCACGTTCGTACTCTGTGTTTTCGGTGCCTATCTCGCTCGCGCCGTCGCGACGGGGCGTAATCGCGCCCTGTTGGTGACGGTGCTCGCCATCGTACTGGCTTGGATCGCGGCTTGGGCCGCTTGGCCCGCGCGTTACGCGGCGCCGCCCAACGTGCGCGTCGCGGCGATTCAAGGCAACATCGCGCAGTCGCTGAAGATGGAACCGGGGTCGACGAAGACGGCGATCGCGCGATACCTCGCGCTGACCGCCCGCGCGCGCGGTTTCTCACCGCGTCTGGTGCTCTGGCCCGAAACGGTGGTCAACGAATTTCTCATTGCGGATCCGGGTTCGAGCGCGCGCTTCGCAGCTCTCGCGCGCGATCTCCACGCGACGCTCGTCATCGGCGCGTGGGACGAGCACGATGCGAAAGCTTACAACGCGCTCTACGTCTTCGGACCGCAGGGGCAACGCGCCGGCATCTACGATAAGCGCCAGCTCGTGCCGTTTGCGGAATCGTTTCCGGGTCGCGGTCTGCTCGCGTGGCTGCCCGACGTATCGCTGATCGGCCGCTGGTCGCACGGGCACGCAGACGCGGTCATCAGCGGCCCGCTCGCCTTCGCGCCGCTTATTTGCTGGGAGTCGGCCTTCGCCGACCTCGCACACGCGCAGGTGCGTAACGGCGCGCAGCTCTTTCTCGTCGCGACCGACGATGCGTGGTTCGGCGATACCTCGGGCCCATATCAGCACGCGCAGATCGCGCAGATGCGCGCGATCGAAAACGGCACGTGGGTGATTCGCGCCGCGTCGACCGGAATCAGCGGCATCATTTCGCCGAGCGGGCGATACGTCGAGCGCAGCGATCTCGATCGCGAGGCCGTGGTGATGGGATTGGTCGGCGTGCCGAGCGGATCGCTCTTCGCGCATATCGGACCTACGCCCGTGGTCGCGACGCTGTTCGCGCTCTATCTCGCGCTCCTCGCCGGTGCGCTCGCGCTACGCCGGAGAGCGCGCCATGCGTAAGGTTTCGTGGAGAGCGATCGGCTGGCTAGCCGCACTCGCGCTCGGTATCTTCGTTGCCGTTCAAGTGATGTTGGCCGGGCGCGAAAACATACCGTTGCCGGGCTCGCAGCCGATCGTCTTGAAAAATTGTCAGGAGATCGCCCATCATCTCAACTCGGAATCGTGGCGGTTTACGTGCGCGCGCGCGGAAGTGACGCCCGACGGTTCGGTCGCGACCATCGAAAACATCACCGACGGCGTACTTTTCAAGAAAGGGAAACCGTATCTGCGGCTCTCTGCCAAGCGCGTTCAAATCAATACGACGACCCTCGACTTTACGGCCACGGGAGACGTGCACGTGGTTCAGATCGGCCAGACGGCCGGCGACCGGCGCTCGTTCGACACGGATCTCGTGCAATGGACGAACGTGACCAAACTGCTTACGTTGCCCCATCCGAGCATCGTCCGCTCGGGCGAACAAACCCTCAAAGTGCAAACGATCGCGGTGGACTTTGCCAAGGGACAGATTCGTCTCGGCAAGATCTCCGGTGGAGTTCACGTACCGAATTGATGCCCCGCATGCGTATCGCCCGGCTCGCACTCCTACTCACAAGCGTATCGCTCGCCGCGTGCGCGCAGCAACGGCCCGCGGCAACGGCGACGGCCGCGCCGCTGCTCATCGAGAGCCGGGGCGTGACGATGCCGTTACAAGACGCGGTCCGCAAGATCGCTTTTCGTCCGTTTGTTCCGGCGGCGCAGCTCGCTGCGGTAGCCGTTATCCCGCCGCTGGGCGGTGAGGACACGCGCGATCATCGCGGCATCGCGATGGAGTATGTATCGAACGGTTCCGAGTTGCTGCTTTCGCAATGGCCGCGTCAAGGCTTCGCGATCGCAGTCGGCGGCGCCGACCTCAACCGGACTACGTGCTCGCCCGTCCCCTTCATGGCCGGTGGCCTGATGTGGACCACGCGCGCAGCGGTGGTAATGACGCTCCAACCCGATGGGAAGCTCGCGCCGCAGCGCGTAGCAACGGAGGCACGCCGCCTGATCGCAGGCGGTGCGTGTCGTTAGTAGTTAAGAGGGCGGCTCCTCGCCGCTCTCAGCCAACTTTTTTTTGGCTTCGGCGATCAGCTTTTTGACTTTCTGACCGCCCTTGTGACCGATCTCCTCGTAGAAATCGGCCCCATATTTTTCCTTTACGACCTGGCCGCCTTTTTGCCCGATCGCCTCGTAGAACTCAACTCCATGCCGTTCGCGGGTCGCTTGGCCGCCCTTGCGGCCGATCTCTTCGTAGAACGTCGAGCCGTATCGATCGCGAACCGTGTTGCCACCCTTCTTCCCGGCCTCGCGGACGGACATTTCGCCCCCCGGTGGTTTCTTGGGCTCGTCCTTGGGTTTTGACATTGGTGGTCCCCGGGTCTCTAGCTGTTGAGAACTAGGACGTCTTGCGTTTCAATTTCTGGCCGCCTTTTTGGCCGATTACCTCGTAGAAGGACGGACCGTACTTTTCTTTGGTAGCCTCGCCACCTTTACGGCCGATCGCCTCGTAGAACTCCGTGCCGTACTTGGCTTTAACCCGCTCGCCGCCACGCTTGCCTGCCTCACGGACAGTCATGCCGCCGCCATTGGGGTTCTCGGACTGATCTTCAATTGCCATTATAGTCTCGTACCTCGAATGAGAAATGTCTCACGCACTAAATACCCACTCGACCGCCCCCTAAACGATATCGCCCACAGGACTATCAATTTGTGATCTCGACGGTTTTTGAAAACGCGCGCATCGTCGATGGTACCGGGCGGCCCGCATTTACGACCGATTTGGGCGTCGTCGGCGAACGCATCGCGCTCATCGGCGATCTGCGCGAGCGCCACGCACGCGAACGCATCGACTGCACCGGCAAAGTGCTTGCGCCGGGATTCATCGACGTGCACTCGCACAGCGACGAAATGTGGCTCGCACTCCCGGGATGCGACGGTAAAATCGCGCAGGGCGTTACGACCGAGATCGGCGGCAATTGCGGCACGTCGGTCGCGCCGCTGCACGGTCCGGCGCTCGAACGCGTGGAACGCAGCGCAGCGACGGTGGGACTCGAGGTCGAGTGGCGATCGCTCGACGAATTCTTCGCGTTAGTGGAGCACAACGGCGTCGCGCTCAACGTCGCCACGCTCGTGGGTTTGGGAACGACGCGCCAAACGATCGCCGGCGATTCCGAGCGACGCCTCGATGACGCGGAACTGCGCGCGCAGGCCCGCGTCGTGCGCGAGGCCTGCGAGCAGGGCGCGCTGGGCGTGAGCAGCGGCTTGATCTATCCGCCCTCGCGCTACGCGGATCTCGCCGAGCTCACCGCCATGGCGAGCGCGGCCCGCGAGGCCGGCGCGCCCCGCTACGCATCGCACGTTCGCAGCGAGAGCGACGATCTGGTTGCGGCGATCGACGAAGCGCTCGCGGTTGGCGAAGGTGCCGGCGTCGCGGTGCAGTGTTCGCATCACAAAGCGCAAGACCGGCGCAACTGGGGCAAGGTGCATGCGACGCTCGGCGCGATCGATCGCGCGCGCCGGCGCGGTATCGATGCGTACTGCGACGTCTACCCGTATACCGCGAGCTGGACCGAACTCGCAACGATCTTGCCGGCCGAAAGCCGCTTCGGCGGCCGCGATGCAACGCTCGCGCGATTGGCCGATCCGCGATCCGCTGCGGCGCTCGCGCTGAACCTCAATCTCTCGCATGGCGATCGCTGGAACGAGATCATGATCACGGAGGTCGCATCCGAACGCAACGCGGAGCTGGCCGGCATGCGCGTCGACGAAATCGCACGTGCGTGGCAACTCCCGCCGGCACGCGCCGCGATCCGTTTGTTGAGCGAAGAGCGGCTCGACGTCGGCGCGATTTTTTTTCGCATGGATGAAGACGACGTTGCGAGCGTTCTCTCGGCGGAATTTTGTTGCATCGGAAGCGATGCGTCCGTGCGCGCCTTGAGCGGTCCAACCGCACGCGGCGTACCGCATCCGCGCACGTTCGGCACGTTTCCGCGCGTCTTCGGGCGCTTCGTACGTCAGCGCGGTACGCTCGAGTTGATCGACGCGGTTCGCCGCATGACCTCGCTGCCGGCCCGGATCTTCGGCCTCACCGAGCGCGGCAGCCTCGTCGCCGGTAACTTTGCCGACCTCGTCCTCTTCGATCCGAATCGAATCGTCGACACCGCGACCTACGAGCGGCCGTACCGGCTGCCGGCCGGAATCGAGCGCGTCTACGTCAACGGCCAAGCCGTGATGATCGCAGGCGAGCCAACGCTCGCTCGACCCGGACGAATTTTACGCAGCAGTTGATCGTTTGCCCGTTGCCGTGAGAGAAACCCATCCGAGTCGGGTATAGCTCCGTTGCTAAAGTACATTTTGTTTCCTATTGCGCAAGGAGTATACGCATGACCAATCCGACCCGAACGCTCTTGACCCTCGGCGCTGCAGCGGCTCTCGTTGCCTCGCTTGCGGCCTGCGGCGGCGGCAGCACTTCATCGACCTCATCGACCACCACGACCGACGGGTCGAGCCCAAGCGCTATGGCGACCTCCGCCGGCATGGCCGGCTCGATGAAGGGCGGCATGAGCGGCGGCGATCGCTTCGGCGGTCCATCGTATAAAGGCGCTCCGAATCTAGCCGCTACTGCAGCGCTCGTGCAGGCGGGCGGCGGCGCGGCAAACTTCTCGACCGCGACGGCGCTGACGTCGATGGTCGGCTCCGCCCTCGTCACCAAAGAAGTCGGCAAACTCGACAAGCAGTATAGCAAAGCCGAAGTCGCGCAATTTTTGAAGACGTTCGACTTTGCCGTGGGCGATTCGCTCAAAATTGCAACTGCGGCCGGCGTAAAGATCCCCGCACCGGCGCCGCTCAAAGGGAAAGCTCTCGCGGCGGCACTAGTGAAGACCGGCACCACGACCGACGGAACGTTCTGGACCGGCTGGCTGCTCGATCACGCGGTCTCGAATAAGATTCACAATCAAGTGATGGACGACATCGATAAGAAGTACGGTGCCAAAGCCGATGCCGATTACCACAAGATTTCGAATCAAGCGTTCTACGACTTAGGTCAAGCTCTCGGCGACACCAGCGTGAAGCTCGCGTCGTTCCACTAACGGGATTCGGCTTCGCCGAATCTGTGGCGTTTGGCCCTGCGGGGCCAAGCCGCATGGTGTGATTGAAATGGCCGTCCCGAAAGGGGCGGCCATTTTTGTTTGAAGAAGAGCGCGGTATGGGCATTACGATCGATCGGGCGACGAGCGAACATCTCGATGCGGTTACGCCGCTCTTCGATGCGTACCGCCGATTCTTCACGCACAAGGACGATACGGCCGTCTCGGAATCGTTTATCGGCGCGCGTCTGGCCGTCGGCGACTCCGTCATCTTTCTTGCGTTCGAAGACGGCGAGGCGGTCGGGTTCATCCAGCTTTATCCGCTGTTTTCCTCATGGTACGCGCGGCGCATCTGGTTTCTGAGCGATCTGTACGTTGCGGAAGAAGCCCGCAAACGCTCGATCGGCCGCGCGCTCGTACGGCGCGTCGTCGAGTACGCCGAAGAAACCGAAGCCAGCAGCGTCATGGTCGAGCTTCCATTCTCGGAACCGCATCTCCAGCGATTCTATAGCTCGTTCGGTTTCGCGAAAGACGACATTTTCGAACTCTATCGTCTCAAGGTCGCGACGGCGTAAAGCTTCTCTACACCAGACGATCGAAGACGGCGCGGGTTCGCTCGCGCAAGTGTGAGAGGTCGCCGTCGTTCTCGATAACGTAGGTCGCGCGCGCGCGCGCCTCGTCGGGCGCGATCTGGGCCGCCATGCGCGCGCGCACCTGTGTTTCGCCGATGCGATCGCGGGTGACGACGCGTGCGATGCGCTGATCGTCGGGGGCGACCACGAGGATCGTACGATCCATGCGATCGGCGTAGGTGGTTTCGAAGAGCAGCGGGACCATGTGAACGATCGCCTGTCCCGGTTTGGCAAACCGTTCGCGCTCGATTGCGAGCCGCCGAACGTGAGGGTGCACGATGGCGTTGAGCGCCGCGCGCGCCGACGGATCGGTGAAGACGATTTCGGCCAGCGCCGCGCGGTCGAGCGCGCCGCGCCGTACGACTTGCGGCCATTTCCGCCCGATAGCACGCAGGCCGTCGCTCTCGGGAGCCACGGCCTCGCGTGCCAGAAGATCCGTATCGATAACGTAGGCGCCAAATGAATCGAGGAAGCGCGATACCTCGCTCTTCCCCGATCCGATTCCGCCAGTTAATCCTACCCGCATTAGGGTAGTGGTTTTACTCCGCTACCGGAAGTTCCGGCGCGGTTTCGACGTTCTCGGTCACCGCGGCTTCGCCGGGTGCATCGGGAGCGGCCGGCGCCTCCGAGGCTCCGAGCGCGTCGCCGATCGTGCCGAGGCCTTGCGGTTCCTCGTCGATGGCGAGTTTCTCGATCTCTTCGGGCGGAACGTCCGCCACGTGCTGGATCGATGCGGTGATGCGGCGCGTCGCGTGGTTGATCGTGAGCAGCGTCACTTCAACTTCCTGACCCGGGCTGTACTGGACGCTCGCGTCGAACTCGCCCTTCGGAACCATCGCGAGCACGCCCGGCACGATCTCTACCAAGAGATAGTTCGGCGTGACCTTGACGACTTGCGCCGTCAGTTTGTTGGCTTCTGAGAGTTTGTCCGCGTGTTCGTCCCACGGATCGGGCAACGCGTGTTTGAGCGAGAGGCTGACTTTCTTCGCTTCCGGATCGAACTTCATGATCTCGACGTTGACGACGTCGCCGATCTTTACGACTTCCGACGGATGCTTGATGCGAGCGTAGCTCAATTCGCTGTTGTGGATGAGACCGTCGATGCCGCCGAGGTCGACGAACGCGCCGAACTCCGCCAAACGCACGACGACGCCTTCGCGAATCTGCCCGACTTCGAGCGTGCCGAGAAGCTCTTGCTTCTTGGCGTTAAGCTCTTCTTCGAGCACGAGGCGCTGCGAGAGCACCACGCGATGACGTTTGTGATCGAGATCGATCACTTTGAGACGCAGCTTCTTACCGACGAGTTCGTCGAGATTGCCGACGGGTTGACGGCGAATCTGCGACGCCGGAACGAATCCGCGCATACCGAGATCCACGAGCACGCCGCCTTTAACGACTTGCGTGACGGTGGCTTCGATCACTTCGTCGTGATCGTGCGCCTCGATGACCTTCTCCCAGGTCTTGAGCGCGCGCGCGCGCCGCTCGGAAAGAAACAGCGAACCGTCCTGGTCGTCGATTCGATGAATCATGACCTCGAGGGTATCGCCGACTTTGAGATCCTTGGGTTCGATCGCGAGCGAGAGCTCGCGGAAGGGTAGAATGCCTTCGGACTTGCCGCCGATGTCGACGAGCAGTTCGTCCTTGTCTTTCTGAACGATGAGGCCGGTTAGTACTTGGCCTTCGTCCAGAACCTTTAGCGATTCTTCGTAGAGGCGCTGTTCGAGCGCGAGTTGATCCTCTTCTTCGTGATGAGCTGGCGCGATTTCAGTCGTAGAGATGTTGAGTTTCCTACCTTCGTTATATTTTTTATTTTTGGCAACCGCGGCACCACCACGTTCCACGTTGTCCTAAGACCGTTCGAACGATTGAGTGGCCGCAACGCGAACACAACTCGCCTTTTCTACCGTAGACCGAGAGCACGTTTTGAAACCCGCCCCGTAGTCCATCGGCATCCACGTAGTCGTCAACGCTCGTCCCGCGCATATCGATCGCGCGTGCGAGTACGTCCACGATGCTGTGGTGCAGTCGGCGAATCGCTGGTTTGGTCAGCGCCTTCGCGGGCTTGCCGGGACGGATCCCGGCTTCCCAGAGCGCTTCGCAGGCGTAGATGTTGCCGATGCCCGCGATGCGCCGCTGATCAAGGAGGAAAGCCTTGACCGGCGTTATCCGCCCCGACAGCATACCGATAAAGCGCTCAAGAGTAAAGTCCCCGGAGAGCGGCTCGACGCCGAGGGCTTGCGCCCAGGGCTCGCCGGGTCCCACCAGGCGCATTCGCCCGAACTGACGCACGTCGGCAAAGCTCAGACGCGAGCCGCCGCCGAAACCGATCGTCACGTGGCTATAGGGGTAGGGCGGATCGCCGGCGTCCCCCACCACCAGGCGCCCGGTCATTCGCAAGCTGGTCACGAGCGCAAACCCCGTGGCGAGCTCGATAACGGCGTATTTTCCTCGTCGGGTTACCCCGGTTACGCGCTGTCCGGTGATGGCGGCGGCGAAATCCACGCCAGGCGGAGCGACCGCGATTTTTGGCATCGCGACCTTCACGCTCGAAATCGTCATCCCGGCGATCTTGCGTCCGAGACCTCGGACGATCGTCTCAACCTCGGGGAGTTCGGGCATTTACCAGCCGAGCCAGGGAACGGGGGCGCTATCGCAGCAGGCCTCCCGCACGGCCGGTACGTCAAGCAGCCGGTGGGCGAGGAATACGAATACGACCGCCAGCGCGAGCGACAGCGCCCCGAAAAAGGCGATCGCGACGATCGCGAAAGGCACCCAATAGCGGCGTAAGGCGATCGCGTCGCCCGTCCCGATCCGGCGAATATAGAGGCTTCCGGCGAAAGCCGCGGCGGCGGCGATGAGCGCGAAAAACACCACCAGCGAACTCGCGTGCGCTCGCTGCACGTGCAGCGAGATTTCGCTCGCGACGAAGAGCAGCACCACGTTAGCAATAAAGACGAACTGCGCGGCGCGCACGTTGGACGACACCTTCATTCGATCGCCGTTATGCCGTGGATGATCGCGCCGGGACGAATTCCATCGAGCATCGCTTCGCCGGCCGGTAACTCGATGACGTACTTTCCGCTGCCGTCGCGGCGGGGGATCCGAGCGTCGGGCGTCGAGAGGCTCGTCGCCGGGACCCGCGCCGCAACCGATCGCACGACGCCGTCGCTTCCAACGAAAACCATATCGAGCGGAACGAGCGTGTTTTTCATCCAGAACTCCACCGGGCGATCCCGATCGAACACGAAGAGCATGCCGGTGTGTGCGGCCAGGAACGTCCGATTCATCAACCCGCGTTCGCGCGCCGGTTCCGTATCGGCTACCTCGAGACGCAACGCCGCTGCCGGAGCGCGCAGCACGATCGGCGCAGCGGGTGCGGGCGTCGCGGTCTGCAGCGCGAGCGCGAAGGCCAATAGACTAAACATTCTCGACGATCCGATCCTCACCGTACGCTTCTACATCGTACCAATTGCCGGCCGTTTTTACGGTCACTTCGAGCGGGACGCTCAACTCGATCGCCCCTTCCATCTCCTCGCGAATGAGCCGCGCGACGGTCTTGAGCTGCGCGCGTTCGACTTCGAAGATCAGCTCGTCGTGAATCTGCAAGAGCATGCG
Source organism: Candidatus Baltobacteraceae bacterium (assembly GCA_036559195.1). Lineage (NCBI taxonomy): Bacteria > Bacillati > Vulcanimicrobiota > Vulcanimicrobiia > Vulcanimicrobiales > Vulcanimicrobiaceae > Vulcanimicrobiaceae bacterium. Next base: position 14,924 of record DATBTN010000046.1, on the reverse strand, counting down.
GGCGGCGTGACCGTTGCCCAAACGCTTGTCGATCCGGACCATCGCGAGCTTCATAAGGTCGGCCGCGCTTCCTTGTAACGGTGCGTTGGTCGCTTCGCGTTCCGCCGCCGCTCGGAGCATGTAGTTGGACGAAGCGAGCGCGGGCATGTACCGCCGCCGCCCGAGCAGCGTGGTCACGAAGCCGTCGCGCCGGCCCGCCGCGACGACGCTCTCGATATAGTCGCGAACGCGCGGGAAGCGCGCAAAATAGGCCGTCGTGATCTCGCGCGCTTCGGTGCGGCCGATTTCCAAACGCTGCGCGAGCCCGAAATCGGACATTCCGTACAGCAATCCGAAATTCACGGATTTAGCCATGCGCCGCTGATTGCCGTCCACCACCGCCTCGGATCCGAGCGCGAAGATTTGGCGGGCGGTAAAATCGTGAATGTCGCGGCCCTCGTGAAACGCTTGGCGCATCGACTCGTCGCCCGAAAGGTGAGCCATGAGCCGTAGCTCGATCTGGCTGTAATCGGCGGCGAGCAGCACGTAGTCGTCGCTCGGTGCGACGAAGGCCTTGCGGATTCGCCGGCCGAGATCGCCGCGCACGGGGATGTTCTGCAAATTCGGATTGGTCGAACTCAAACGGCCGGTGGCCGTTGCCGTTTGATTGAAGACCGTACGCAACCGCCGATCGCGTTTGTCCATCAACTGCGGAATAACGTCGACGTAGGTATTTTTGAGCTTGGTGACTTCGCGGTACTCCAGCACCAAGCCGCAGATCGGATACTCGCGGGCGAGTCCCTGCAGCACTTCGACGCCGGTCGCCCAGCCGGTCTTATTCTTCTTGCCGCCGCGAATCTGCAGCTTGCCGAAGAGCACGTTGCCGAGTTGCTGCGGCGAGCCGATGTTGAATTCTTCGCCTGCAAAATCGTAGATCTGTTTCTGGAGGCGCGCGATCGAGGCGTCGATCTCGCCGGCCAGCACGTGCAGCTCGGTCGGGTCGATCGCGATGCCCGTCCATTCCATCTTCGCGAGAATCGCCGCCAGCGGGACCTCGATCTCTTCGTAGAGCGCGAGCTGCTCGCGCGCCGCCAATTCCGCGCGCGCGACCTCGACTACTTGGAGGGTGGCGTCGGCGTGCGCGGCCGCATCGTCGGCGACGTTGGACTCGAGCAACTCGAGCGCCGCATCGCCCGCATGCGCGAAGGTTCGCGACGGATTGAGCAGATGCGCGGCGATCATCGCGTCGTCATCGAGCGCGCGCGGTTCGTAGCCGTGCGCGTGCAGCAGCGCGAACACGCTCTTGCCGTCGTACGCGGCGAATCGTGCCGAACCAAGCCACAGCGCCGAAAATGCTTGGCGAATCGCATCGTGCGCGAGGGCGCCGGCCGAAAAGGCCAGACCCGTTGCGCGCTCGGCGGCGAGACCGATCTCGCCGCCCGGGCGCACGGCAATCGCCAAACGTGGGCTATCGGCGAGCCGCTCGATCTCGCGTGCGAGGTCGGCGAACTCCGGCGGATCGGTCGCCGCAACGTAGGTGCGATACCGTCCTTCGAGCGTACGCTCGGTGGTGAAGAGCGGCATCTCGGCCGGCATGTCGAGTTTGTTGAGCAGCGTCTTGAACTCGAGTTCGCTGTAGAGCCGATAGAGTTGCTCGTTCGCGGGCGGCGCGTAGCGCGCGGCGTCCCAGTCGAGCGTGAGATCGAGATCGTTTTTGATCGTCGACACGTCGCGATAGAGCTGCGCCGCCGCGCCGTACTCCTCGAGGAGCTTGCACAGCTTAGGCGTACCCGCGAGCGACGGATCCGCGACGAGCGCATCGAGCGTGCCGGCCGCTTTGATGAGTTTGATGGCCGTCTTTTCACCCACGCCGGGAACGCCCGGGAGGTTGTCGGATGGATCGCCTTTGAGGCCGCGGTAATCGGGCAATTGCGACGGATCGAGTTCGAACCGTTCGCGTACGGCCGCTGGATCGTAACGGCCGAGGTCCGTGATGCCGCGCCGCGTCGTGAGCACCGTCGTCGTATCGGTAACGATCTGCAGCAGATCGAGGTCGCCCGTGATGACGACGGCCCGCTCGCCGATCGCGGCGGCCTGTCGCGCGAGCGTCGCGATAACGTCGTCGGCCTCTTCGCCTTCGACTTCGACGATCGGAATGCCGTAGACGTCGAGGACCTTGCGTACGAGGGCGAACTGCGGACGCAGATCGTCGGGCATTTTCTCGCGGTGCGCTTTGTATTCGCGATACATCGCAACGCGCTGCGCCGGCAGCCCCTTATCGAACGCGGCGATAACGTGCGTCGGTTTCTCATCCGCGATCAGTTTGTTGAGCATCATCGTGAAGCCGTAGGCGGCGTTGATCGGCATACCCCGCACGGTCGTCAACGGCGGAAGCGCGAAGAACGCGCGGTACACCAAACCGTAGGTGTCGAGCAGCATGACCGTCGTGGTCGCGGGCGTCGATTCGCTCATCGCTTTACTGTACCACCAAATCGGCCGATGCCGCGCTCACGCGACCGTCGTCGCCGATCTTCAAAATCGAAAGCGTGTAACGCCCGCGCGCGGCGGGAACGGGAATCACGATGCGATCGCCCGCGCTGCGATCCACCTTCCAGTAGACGTCGCGCGCGTCCGCATCGGCGACGGTAAGATCTTGCGGCGGCGTCCCCCGGCGTTCGAAGGTGATGATCTGCGCGTGCTTGCCGGTCGAATCGACCCACGGGTGATAGGCCGGCTCCGCCGGCGCCGTATCCTGCGATGTCGTCGTCGTGACGCCGAGCAGATCGGGCGCGGTATCGAAGAGCGCGGAGCCGCTCGGCGCGCCGGCCGTCAGACGCACGACGAGCGTACCCTCGCCCGGGCGCATCGCACTGAGATCGGCCGTCGCCGTCGCATCCGGCGCGTAGGCGGATTTGTCGAGCTGCAGCACCGGCAGTACCGGACGACCCGGCGCATCGAGCGCGAGCGGGATCGTGCTCCACCGCAGCGATCCGTCGCGAACGAATGCCGCGCCGAGCGACAAACCGCCGGGCGCGTCGGCCGCGCCGAACGCCGCGCTCGCGCGGCCCTCACCTGCGGGCACGACCGCCGCTTGCGTTCCGAGCGCACTTTCGTACGTTAAAAGCGCGTCGCCGCGCGCGCCGGCAAGCCGCGCGTTCGCACGCACGGTCTCGCCAAGCGCGTAACGCTCTCGATCCAGTTGGATCGCAACGTCGCCGGTGTTGGTCTGCTGCGCTTCGTCGAGCGCTTGCGGCACGACCGCGACCGCTTGCGCGTCCATCGCGACGCTGCCGCCCGCCTCGGCACTCGCCACCACCAAATTCGATCCCACGGCCGGCGATGAAAAACTGCCGCGGGCGTGACCGCGCTCGTCGAGCGCCAGCGTTTGTTCTTGCACCGACGCTCCGTGCTCGAGCCGAACGCTCGCGCGTACGCCGGCGACCGGCTCGCCGGTCGACGCGTCGGTGGCAAAAAGATCGAAGGCCACCGGCGATCCGACGCTTTGTTCGTTGCGATCGAGCCGCAGTCTCAACACGATGGGGGCCGTCGGTACCACGACGCGCGTTGCGGCGGTCGCGCCGCCGGCTTCCGCGCGCACGCCGTACGTGGAGGCGAGTCCGTCGGTGGGATGCGGAATCTGCACGAGCGCCGTGCCTTGTGCGCCCGTGTACGCGGTCGCGTTTAGCCAAGTGGTGATGCCCCACGGCGCCGCGCTTGCGGCATCGTTGCCGGCATGCGGCGAGCGCACGACGGCGACGTGCACGGCCACGCCGGCGGCGGGAACTCCGTCGCGCGCCGCCCGGACGACGATCGGCACGTCGGCGCCGGACGAACAGCGCCCGTCGCACTGCGCGGCGAGTGAAAGTGCGAGCCCCGCGGCGTCGGCGTCGACGTGCACGGACGTGCCGGCGGTCCCGGCGCCGGAGGTCGCGAGTACGGCATACTCTCCGGCGCGCGCGTTGCGCGGCACGTGCAGCGTCGCCGAAAACGCGCCCGCGGCGTCGAGTTCGACGTCCGTCGTCGCAACGGCAACGCCGCGCAGGCGCAGGCCGATCGCAACCCGTCCGCGCGCCGCGCGCAAGATCGCCCCGGCTCGCCGCCGTACGTATCCGACCGCGCGCAAGTCATCGCCGGCGTGAACGACCGCCGAACCCACTCGCAGGCCGACCACCGTCGACGGCAGCGGCGCCTGCGGTAAGAAGGAAACGAACGCGATGCTCGCACCGGATCGTGCGAGTGCGAAGATCGGGCGCGAGCCGCCGCTCCAGCGCAGTAATCCGCGCGCGTCGGTCCGCCGTTGATCGAAGCGCCCGTTTATCAACAGCGAAACCTCCATCCGCGCGTCCGCCCGCCCCGTACCCAGGTCCGCACCGTAGAGCAGAATACCGGCGGGCGTTTCCTTTGTAAGCAGGCCGATTCGGGTCCGATTGATCCAAACTTGTTCGCCCACGTTGCCGCGGCGCGCCTCGATCACGAAAAAGCCCTCGCGACTCCCCAGCGGGACGTTCACCTCGCTGGATTGGAATTGATAGCCGCCCGGGGGCCGGAACTCCCAGCGAGCGACGGGCCTGCGAGCGTGCGTGTCGATCGCCCGGGGACGCGTATTTGAACCGGCAACGAGGACGTCGGACGGGTCTACCGCGTAGGCCGCAAACTCGACGGGCGCGCTTGAGTACGTGTCCAACCGAACCGTGCTCGGCTCCCACGGAACGTTTGAGTCCCGAGCGAAAAGGGCAAAGTACGCGTCCAACTTATGAAGATCGACGATGGGGCGGGCGGCTCGCGCTGGCACGAGGCTAGCGACGAACGGCAAGAGCAGCCCGAGAGCAAAAAGACGAGACCAGCGGGGCATGGAGAGCCCGTCATTCGACGCGCTGATGACGACATGCCTGGAATCGCCGGCGACGTGTCCCGGCAGGGACTGGGGAACTTCGCCGCGACTCACTGCCGTTATTGTGGAAGTGACGAGCAACAAGACGACTCGCTCGCCGAACGAACGGGCGCGCACTACCAGGTGGTGGTCGCGTGCGCCTCGTGCGGCCACGCCTTCGCAGCGCTCTCGCGGAATTAAGAACGGAATGAAACTGATCACAACGCGGGCGATTGCCCTCGCAGCTCTCTTTGCGCTCGCACCGGCCTTCGCCGGCGCGGCGAACGCCGCCAAAACGGCAACGCCCCGCGCGCTGCCCACGCCGCGGATGCCCACGCAAGCCCTGCACACCGACTTCAACGTCGAAGTGAACAAGCAAGGTCAGGTCGTGCGCGTAAAATCCGGTAAATCGTGCAAAGATCTCAACTTTAACGCGAAGACCTACGGAAACGTCTTGCAGATGTGGATCCGCCGTCCCAACGGTACGGCGCTCGTCGGCATGTATCACGTTACGTACGACTACAATCCCAAGAACCACAACCTCGTACGGCACATCTCGCTGGTCAAGGCCGGCGGCAATTGGGGCAACGAACAGGGCGCGGCCAACAACATGGTCGACATCGCGAAACGCGGCAACGCCAAAGCGGCGGCCGAGGCCGCGGCGCAGGCGAAAAAGCAGAACGACGCCGTCAAGAATCTGCCGGACATCAAGGCCATCGTTAAAAAATCCGTGGTCAAACCGACGCCTAAACCGTAACGGCCGTGCGGTATCTGAGCTTCCATCACGACGGGCAGGTTCGGCCGGGGTTTATTGAAGGCGATCGCGTTAAAGCGATCGCCTGCTCGTCGTTGTTCGAGTACATCGGTCTCTCGCCGGAGCAACGCACGCGGACGCATACGGACGAATCCTTCGATCTCGCGCAGATCGCGCTGGCGGCGCCCGTACGTCCGCACAAGAACGTTTTTTGCGTGGGACGCAACTATCTGGAGCACGCGAAGGAGGGCGCGCGCGCGCTGGGCCGCGAGCTGAAGCTTCCCGACGTCCCGACGTTCTTCAGCAAAGCGCCGACGGCGATTGCCGATCCCGCGGCGACGCTGGAATTCTCGCGGCGCGTTTCGCCGAGCTTCGATTGGGAAGCGGAACTCGCCGTCGTGATCGGAACGCGCATCAAAGACGCGACCGAGGATCGCGCGCTCGATGCGGTCTTCGGTTACACCGCGCTTAACGATATCTCGGCGCGCGATCTGCAGCGCGCACACGTGCAGTGGCTCAAGGGAAAAAGCATCGATTCGAGCTGTCCGATCGGGCCGTGGATCGTCACGCCCGACGAGCTCGGCGATCCGCAGCACCTCGATATCGCCCTGCGAATCAACGGCGTTCGAAAACAGTCTGCGAATACCGATCAGATGATTTTCAAGCTTCCGCGTTTGATCGCCGAATTGAGCCGCGGCATGACGCTCGAACCGGGCGACGTCATCGCGACCGGCACGCCCGACGGCGTCGGGTTCGCCCGCACGCCGCCCGAATTTTTCAACGATGGCGACGTCGTCGAAATCGAGATCGAGAAGATCGGCATCTTGCGCAACGCGATACGAATCGTCTAGGCGCATACGTGTTGACGGGCTCGCTGCCGATCTTGCTCGCCTATCTTGCGGGTATCGCGTTGCTCGCAGTCGGCGCCGGAGCGCTCGCGCGACCGCACGGGCTCGCACAGAGCTACGGGCTGCCGGTCGAAGAGCCGAACGGCTTGAACTTCGTGCGAGCGACGGGCGCGCGCGATGTGGTCTTGGGTGCGATCCTCATCGCCGTCGCATACCTTCACGACCCGCTCGCGCTCGCGGTGGTTATCGCGGCGGGACTGGCGCTTTCGCTCGCCGATTTTACCATCGCGTTCGTCGGCGGCGGCGGCATCCATCGAGCGCACGTCACGCATATCGGCGGTGCGATCGCGTTCGCCGTCATACTCGCACTCTTGCTCGCAACGCTCAGACGATAGTCGCAGGGTTCGCGCAAATCGCGCTGAACGCTCGACGCATGAACGTCGTCGTTGCTCGCGAGGCCGCCGATGAAGCGCGCGTCGCGCTCGTTCCGGAGACCGTCGCAAAACTGGTCCAATCGGGCGTGTCCGTCGCGCTCGAACGCGACGCCGGCACGCGAGCCGCCTTTCCCGACAACCTCTACACCGCAGCCGGAGCGTCGATCGCAGACGATCCGGCCGCGGTGCTTTCAAACGCCGATCTGCTCGTAACCGTCGGCCGCCCGTCGGATCGAGCGCTCGGCGCATTACGCAAGGGCGCGACCGTTCTCGGTTTGCTCGCCCCGCTCGGCGACGCGCCCTACGTGCGGAAGCTCGCCGATGCCGGCGTAACCGCGCTCTCGATGGACGCGATTCCGCGCATCACGCGCGCGCAAGCGATGGACGCACTCAGCTCGCAGAGCAACATCGCCGGGTACAAAGCCGTGCTGCTCGCGGCCTCCACCCTGCCCAAGTTCTTTCCAATGCTCACGACGGCGGCCGGCACCGTTCGGCCCGCCAAGGTTTTGGTGCTCGGCGCGGGCGTCGCCGGATTGCAGGCGATCGCCACGGCGCGCCGGCTCGGCGCGGTCGTGAGCGGCTACGACGTGCGCTCCGCGGTCAAAGAGCAAGTGCAGAGTTTAGGCGCGACGTTTTTGGAGTTCGATCTCGGCGCCGACGCCGAAGGTGCGGGCGGATATGCCAAAGAGCTAACGCCCGAGCAGATAGACCGGCAGCGGCGCTTCATGATCGAAGCGATCGGCGCGAGCGACGTAGCGATCACGACGGCGCTCGTCCCCGGACGGCGCGCGCCCGTTCTGATCTCGCAAGAGGCGGTAGCGGCAATGAGTCCGGGCTCGGTCATCGTGGATCTCGCGGCCGAAGCGGGCGGAAACTGCGCGCTCACGCAAGCCGGTCAAACCGTCGTTACGCCCAATGGAGTGACGATTATCGGCGAGACGAACCTCGCGGCCACGATGCCCAATCACGCGAGCCAGCTCTACTCGCGCAACGTTAACGCGCTACTCGGCGTGCTCGTCAAAGACGGCGCGCTCGCGCTCGACATGAACGACGAGATCGTTCGCGGTACCACGATCGTGCACGACGGAACGATCGTGCATCAACCCACTCTCGAAGCGCTCGCGGCGCCATAACGATAAGGGATGTGAAGTGAACGAGTTATTCGTCCTGCTGACGGTCTTCATACTCGCAATTTTCGTCGGCTTCGAAGTGATATCGAAGGTTCCGACCACGCTGCATACGCCGCTGATGTCGGCGACTAATGCGATTCACGGCGTGGTGCTCGTGGGCGCGATCGTCGCGATGGGGAACGTCTTCGCCGGCCGATTGAACGGCGCGACGCTCACGCTGCTCGGAATCGTTGCGGTCGCACTCGGCACGATCAACGTCGTCGGCGGCTTCGCGGTGACCGAACGAATGCTGCAAATGTTCCGCAAACGGGAACCGGCCAAGAAATGAGCGCGACTGCAGCTACCGCGCTCGAGCGCATCGCCGAACTCGCGGCGATCGTCCTCTTCATCCTCGGTTTGCGCTATCTGAGTTCGCCCGCGACGGCACGTTTCGGCAATCGGATCGCCGCGGTCGGCATGCTGCTGGCGCTCGTCGCCGTCTTCATCGCCAACGGCACGCTCGGCTGGTGGGCGATCGCGATCGGTATCGTCGTCGGCGGCGTCATCGGCGGATTCGCGGCTCTGCGCGTGAAGATGACCGCCATGCCGCAGATGGTCGCCCTCTTCAACGGCGCGGGCGGCGGCGCGGCCGCGCTGATCTCGACCATCGAGTTCTTCGTCTTTCAAAGCGGCGGCCAAGCCTACGGCGTTCCGGTCGCGATGGGTGCGGTCATCTCCGTCTCGCTCGTCTTGAGTGCGATTATCGGAGCGGTCTCGGCGGCCGGATCGATCGTCGCGTTTCTCAAGCTGCAAGAGCTGATGACGGGGCGGCCGATCACCTACGTCGGGCAACAAGTCGTCAACGCTCTCGTCGCACTCGCGATCGTCGCGCTCGGGATTTGGATCGTCGCGACGCAAGGCCTATTGCCGCCGGGCGCTTATGTGGCCATGTTGATCGCGGCGCTCGCACTCGGCGTGCTCTTTGTCTTACCCATCGGCGGCGCCGACATGCCGGTCGTAATTTCGCTGCTCAATTCGTTTACCGGCCTCGCCGTTGCGATTACGGGCTTCGAACTCGGCTACAACATGCTCATCATCGCGGGCGCGCTGGTTGGCGCGAGCGGCACGCTGCTCACGCTGCTTATGGGCAAGGCGATGAATCGGCCGCTCACCAACGTGCTCTTCGGCGCGTTCGGAGCGGGCGGCGGCATGGAGGTTGCCTCGTCATCGGGAGCCGTGCAGAACGTTCGCGCGACCACGACCGACGACGTCGCCGTCATGCTCGCGTACGCGCACCAAGTCGTGATCGTGCCCGGATACGGCATGGCCGTTGCGCAGGCGCAGCATAGCGTGCGCGAGCTTGCGGATCAATTGGAAAAACGCGGCGTCGCCGTGAAGTACGCGATCCACCCCGTTGCGGGGCGCATGCCGGGACATATGAACGTCCTGCTTGCCGAGGCGAACGTGCCGTACAACGCACTTTACGATATGGACGATATTAACCCGGAGTTTCCGCGCAGCGACGTAGCGCTCGTTATCGGAGCCAACGACGTGACCAACCCCGCCGCGCGCAGCGTCGCGAGTTCGCCGATCTACGGCATGCCGATTCTCGATGTCGACAAGGCGTCGAACGTCGTCGTGCTCAAACGCTCGATGCGGTCGGGTTTCGCGGGAATCGAAAATCCGCTGTACGAAGCGCCCAACTGCACGATGCTCTTCGGCGATGCAAAAGCTTCGGTCGACGGGCTCGTCGCCGCGGTCAAAGCGCTCTAGGCGCTACCAGGGCGCGCGGCGTTCGTACGCGTCGCGAGAGAGAAACGCGAGCGCGAGCACGACCAGCGGTACGACGACGTCGCCGAACCACCAAGCGGGACCGGCAGCGCCGGCCGCGTGATTGTGGATCTGGTTCGGATGGCCGAGCACGGTACCGAGCGAGAAGACCGCAAAGACGAGCGTCGCCGCGAGCCGCATCTCGAACCCCCGCCACAACGAGAGCAGCGCCACGAGCGCGATGCCGAGCTCCGCGAACGCGACCGGGATCCCGAGAAATGCGTGCGAGATGCCGGCGTAAACGTCATACAGACCGACTGCGTAAAACACGATCTCGCCCCAGAGCACGTAGGGCCAGCTCGCAACCCGGCGCCCTACGCGCGCGCGGCGCAATTTGAGCAGCGCGACCACGATCGCAACTGCAAACAGTATCGGGCCCAAGTTTCCCAGCATCGCGCCGCCGGCGGTTGCAATCATGATCGAGTCCCCACGCTAGCGTTTAGTGAATCGTCCACGCGGCCGCATTCCACGTCGGGAGAAACGCGTTCGGCGAGAACCCGCCGAGCGCCGTTCGATATGCGTAGATGTAATCGGCGTTAAATAGATAGACGATCGGCACGTCGCGAGCCACAAGCGCGCCGATCTGCGCGTAGAGGCGCTTGCGCTCGCGCTGCGACGTCGATGCGAGCGCGCGGGATTCGAGCCGATCGACCGTCGCGTTGCAATAGTGCATGTAGTTCGAGGGTGCGCGGCACGTCAAGATCGACGAGTCGTCCGGATCGGCGCCCATCGTCCACGGAACGTAGGCGAGATCGAAATTTCCGCTCGCGAGCGTCCCGCCGCGCGCTTCGGGCAGAAAGAGTTGCGCGTTACTGACCGATTTGATCGCGACATCCACGCCGCGTTCGCGCAGCTCTTGCTGAACGGTCGTGGCAACGCGCACGCCCGTCGTCGATTCGGGAAACTGCACGTAAACGAGCGCAAAACGCTTGCCGTTGCGTTGCCGCACGCCGTCGGGTCCGCGCCGCCAGCCGGCCGCATCGAAGAGCGCGTCGGCGGCGTGCGGGTCGTAACCGGGCTCCTTGACATTCGGATCGTATGCCCACGAGAACTGCGGCGCTAACATGTTCGTCACCGGGTAACGGCCGAGCGTGATCTTCTTGCTGATCCCGGCGCGATCGATCGACATCGCAATCGCGCGGCGCACGCGCACGTCGTTTAGCGGCGGATGCGTCGTGTTGAGCGCCAGCCCAGCCACCACGGCCGTCGGCACGGTGCGAAACGCGAGCCCGGGTTTGCCCGCAAGGTTCGCGCGCTGCACGGGCGCGATCAGATTCCAATCCAGCGCTCCCGACCCGAGCATGACGAGATTGGTCTGCGGATCGGGAATGATTCGTATGTCCAGCCGTTTCACGCGCGGCTCGCCGCGCCAATACGCCGGATTCGCGCGGTAGAGCAGCGACTCGCCGCGATGCCAGCTCACGAAAACGAAGGGCCCGTCGCCGACGGTCGGCGCCGCGTTAAACGGCGCTTGCGCGAGCGGGGCTTCCTTTGCTAACACGTGCGACGGCAGGACGAATTGCGGCGAGAAGCCGTAGGAAAAATACGTCTGCACGGCCGGCGCCCACGCGCGTTTAAGATGGAAGACGACCGTGTGCGCGTTCTTCGCGAAGGCTCGATCGATCAGATCGTACCCCTCGTGCGAGCGTACCGGATTGTGGGGATCGAGGATCGCGTGCAGCGTGAAAAGCACGTCGGCGGCGGTGACCGGAACGCCGTCGCTCCAGCGCACCGTCGAGCGCAGGTGATAGGTGATCGTTCGGCCGTCGGCCGAGATTCCGCCGTTGGCCGCGGTCGGGATCGCCGCCAGCAGCGCCGGAATGGGTTTCCCGCGAGCGTCGAGATCGATAAAGGGTTCGAACGACAGGCGAGCGACCTGCTGCTCGACCGAGCTGGCATCCTGGTGGAGGAAGAGCGGATTGAGGTTCGAGGGGTCCGCAGCCAGATCGAAACGCACCGACCCGGGCGCCCGAGGAGCCAGGCTCTGCCCGGAGTGCGTGCAGCCGCCCAAGAGCGCGAGCGAAGCGAGCAGGGCCGCAAGACGTCTCATACCGGCCGCTTCGCCCGCAAGCCGGTGCGTTCTTCGTCTCGAGGGGTTGCGCCGAATAAATTAGGCATGTTAGACTAAGTATGCCGATGATTTGTTCGGCAAATCCTCGAGGCAGCCGAACATGGTAGGAGCGAGCGTCGAGCTCGACGAGCTGGACATCCAATTACTCGATGCGCTGCAGCGCAACGCGCGCTCCACCTTTGCCGAACTCGGCGCCGTCGTCGGGCTCAAACCGCCGGCCGTCCACGACCGCGTCAAACGCCTCGAGGGCCGCGGATTCGTTCGCGGTTACGCCGCGCAACTCGACAACAAGCTGCTCGGGCTCGAATTGACGGCGCTCGTGAGTTGTTACACCTCGCCGGACTGCGCGTACGATGCCTTCGTCGCCGCACTCGGCGGCCTTCCCGAAGTCTGCGAAGTGCACAGCGTCGCCGGCGAGGAGTCCTTCGTGCTCAAAGTGGCGACCCGCGATACCGCTCATTTGGATTTGCTGCTCTCGAAACTCAAACTCGTGCCGGGGATGGCGCGCACCAAAACCACGATCGTGCTCTCCACACCCTTCGAGCGCGGAGGCGTCAGCGTTAAATGAGCGTTGCATTCGGCAAAGAGGTGCACGCACTAGGCACCCATCGCGTGATCGAGCCGGCAGGGGCGATGCCGCAGAACGCTTGGCGGATCGATAACACGCCGATCGCGTTCGAGAACGAGATTCTCTGCGACGTCGAGACGCTCAATATCGACTCGGCCTCGTTCAAACAGATCAGCGACGTTTGCGCGGGAGACCCCGATCGCATCGGCTCGCACGTCGTGGCGAACGTCAAAGATCGCGGCAAGCAGCACAATCCCGTCACCGGGAGCGGCGGCATGTTTATCGGGCGCGTGCTCAAGATCGGCGAACGTCTGCGCGCGAAAATCGATCTCAAGCCGGGCGACCGTATCGCGTCGCTCGTCTCGCTGACGCTTACGCCGCTCTACATCGAATCGGTTTGCCGCGTCGATGCGGCGACGGGCCGGATCTGGATTCGCGGCAAGGCGATTCTTTTCGAAAGCGGTCTGTGGGCGAAACTGCCCGCCGACATCGACCAAGATGTCGCCCTGGCCGTGCTCGACGTTGCGGGCGCGCCCGCCCAAGTTCGCCGCATGTGTAAGCCCGGAATGACCGTCGTGATTATCGGCGCCGACGGAAAATCGGGCATGCTCTCCTGCGCGCAGGCCAAGAGCATTGTAGGAAAAACCGGAAAAGTCATCGGCGTCGCGCCGAGCGCCCAGACCGACTCCGCCCGCATGCTTCAAGCATCGGATCTCGTCGATGCGTTCGTCGAGATCGACGCGCGCGACGCCATCGCGTTGAGCGAACGCGTCGCGCAGATCGCGCCCGGCCTCGCGGACTTGGTGGTCAACTGCGTCAACGTGCCGGGAACCGAGTTGAGTTCGATTCTCTGTACGAAAGAAGACGGCACCGTCTACTTCTTTTCGATGTCGACGTCGTTCACGGCCGCGGCGCTCGGCGCCGAAGGCGTCGGTAAGGACGTGGCGATGATCGTCGGCAACGGTTATGCGCGCGGCCACGCCGATACGGCGCTGCAAACCCTGCGCGATCACCCAGCCATCTTGGCGTATTTCAACAAGAAGTACGCGACCACACTTTTATAACGCCCGAGGATAAGGACACCATGAGCGAGATCGTTCACATCAAACCGCCCGTCGACGCCGAGTCGCTCGACTACAAGCACCTCGAACAAGGCGAGTTCTGGCGCGCGCTGCCGGCGTATAAAGACGTCGACGAGAAAACGTTCCTCGATCACCTCTGGCAACAGAAACACTCGGTGAAAACGCCCGAAGAACTGCTGGCCGCGATCGAGGGAGCGGCCGACCCCGCGTTTATCAAAGATGCCGAAGCCGGGTTCAAACACGCGCCGATGGCCGTGCGCGTTTCACCGTACGCAATCTCGCTGATCGATTGGACGGACCCGTACAACGATCCGATCCGCACGCAGTTCATTCCGGTCAAGTCGCGCATGCTGCCCGACCACCCGCGGCTGGTACTCGACTCGCTTCACGAACAAGACGACTCGCCGGTTCCGGGGCTCGTCCACCGCTACGTCGACAAGGCACTCTTCCTGCCGCTCAACGTCTGTCCGGTGTATTGCCGCTTCTGCACGCGCAGCTACGCCATCGGCCCGGACACCGAAGACGTGAGCAAGATCTCGCTCGCGAAGACGCCGGCGCAATGGCAGCAGGCGTTCCAATACATCGCCGAGCGTCCCGAACTCGAAGATATCGTGATCTCCGGCGGCGACACGTATCAGCTGCCGCCAAAAAATGTCGAGTTGATCGGCAACGCGCTGCTCGACATTCCGCACGTGCGCCGCATGCGCTTCGCGACTAAGGGGCCCGCGGTAATGCCGATGAAGATCCTCACCCATCCCGAATGGCTCGACGCGTTGACCGCCGTCGTCGATCGCGGGCGCAAGCTCGGCAAAGAAGTCGTGCTGCACACGCATTTCAATAGCGCCAACGAGATCACGTGGATCACGCAGAAGGCCATGCACGAACTTTTTTCGCGCGGCATCTTCACGCGCAACCAGTCCGTGCTCATCCGCGGCGTCAACGATACCAAAGAACGCATGGCGCTGCTCGTCAAGCGCCTCGGCTACGTCAACGTGCATCCGTACTACGTTTACATGCACGACATGGTGAAGGGCGTCGAGGAGCTGCGCACCACGGTTCAGAGCGCGATCGATATCGAGAAGTTCGTGCGCGGCAGCACCGCCGGATTCAACACGCCGACCTTCGTCTGCGACGCTCCCGGCGGTGGCGGAAAGCGCGACGTCCATTCGTTCGAGTACTACGATCGCCACAACGGAATCGCCGTCTACGCCGCGCCGAGCGTCAAACCCGGCAAGGCGTTTCTCTACTTCGATCCCATCGACAAGCTGCCCGCCGACGTACAGGCGCGTTGGGCCGTACCGGAGATCGCCGAAGCGATGATCCACGAAGCCGTCCGCAACGCCGGCGTCGGCGACGAACAACTCGTCATCGCATAGCGA